>JAGQMT010000038.1 GCA_020428565.1 Candidatus Saccharimonadota bacterium
AGCTATTTAATTACTATGGTCGGGATGACAGGACTTGAACCTGCGACCTCACGGCCCCCAGCCGTACGCGCTACCAACTGCGCCACATCCCGATATTAAACATAGAGGCCATGTGACATCTGGCTTGATTAAACCTGAGGCTAACCAAAGTGGGATGTCTCATGTCTCAGGCTCGCCCAAGAACGGATATTGACTTCCCTGAATATGAATATTCAGATAATCATATTGCCAGACCACCATGGCCTACTAACATTATCTCACACAACCAGCTAATATATCTAGAAGTTTACGCCAATCAAAAAAGAAGTAATACTATGATTCAGCCTCAAAACTACCGGTCCAACAAACTGCCATGCTATCAATATAAACAAAAAAACCGATGCAAGCCCCATAGATTCAATGGATTTCATTAGTCGCTGTAAAGGCTCTGGTGCAAACGCATAAAGTAGCCTAGACCCATCCAGCGGCGGAAACGGTATCATATTGAATACAAACAGCGCTACATTTATTAATGTAAATATAAATACAAAATCCGCAATCATACTAGTGGTTACTAGACCAGATCGAAACACCAAGCCACCTACGACCGCAAGCAACAAGTTCGTCAATGGACCCGCTATACCTATCAGAGCAGCACCGAACTCCTCGAACTTAACATTATATGGGTTAAACGGCACAGGCTTCGCGGCAAAGATAGGTGGAACCCCTATAATAATCATGATTAGCGGCAGAAAAACAGTCGTCAAAATATCTATATGAGCTAAAGGATTCAGTGTTACACGACCATGTTCCATGGCAGTATCGTCACCCAATTTATAGCCAACAAAAGCATGCATTGCCTCATGAAAACTCATACCAATAAGCATTGAAATAAGTACAAATAATAACTGATAAGCGTCTAGTCCATCAAACATATAGACAATATTATACACTGTAAGTATGTATAAATCAGAAAAAACCAACTCCAGACCCTAAGCGCCTTGACTTAACACCTTAAAACATATACAATAGACACCTGAAACACCTACCAACAAGTAGATATGAAAGGATAATACTATGCAACGCTGTGATTTAACGGGCAAAGGCAAGCAATATGGAAGTAATGTTAGCTTTTCGCAACGCCACACCAAAAAGGTCTGGAAGCCAAATCTCCAAACCAAAACCATAGAGATCGATGGCAAAAAAGTAACCATGAAATTAAGCACGCAAGCTATCAGAACCCTCAAGAAAAAAGGCGTAATCGCCACTACTAAGTAGTCGACCCACTCGATATTATAAAATCCTCCTGTTATAAGCAGGAGGATTTTATAATTAAGTTTATAATTCAACAGAAACCAAACAAAACGAGCTATAAAATATCGTTTACCTCTCAAGAACAATAAGACTGAGACCTTCAGATAAGTCTGCTGGCTTCAACTTCAGCCTGGATACACTATCCTTTGGTGTCATTGCGAGCCCCTTCAATGCCTCACTTAATTCCTGCTGAGGAACTGGATAATTAATAGCCTTGTCAGCATAATGCACAGGAATAACAATCTTTGGATCGAACTTTTTAACTATAGACAGCGCACCAATTCCATCCAATGTATAGCCATTGCCCCCAACTGGAACAATAAGTACATCGACCGCTCCCATATCTTCGATATACTCTTCTTTGATGTCTGGATGTATGTGACCAGTAATTGCAACCCGAAAATCACCATATTGCAGTTTGTACATTATAGCCGTTTCTTTACCCAACTCGTCCATATGAGCACGTGCCGCAACGCCAAATACCGATATTCCTGATACTTCATATTCACCTGGTTCTGCTATGAACAAGCGCACACCCGTATCTGGTTCGCTATATACAGTCGACAAAACTACATCGTCACTCTTTGTTACTGATTTTAGCCCTAAACTGGCCAGATTGTCATCGATAACAACTCTCGCCTTTGGCGTAGAAATACTAATACAATTCGCACCATGAAACTGAAACTCCATACTCTAATTCCCTTCTATTATCTGTTTCTTATCGATCAACACTTGCTTCTTGGCAAGCATAACCTTTGATATAAACCTATCTTTGACATTCTGCCGGTACTCAAAATCACCAAGAGACATAATAACATATCGTATATCCTTCTTCTCTTTGATCTCAAGATCCTTGATGTACTTTTGTACCTTTGCTTGGTTTAGATCGCCAACTATAACCATATCGACACCACTAGAATCATCTCTAGTAAACTGACCAGTATAAAAAGCCAGCTCCACGTTACCCAATGCCAATAATTCAGCCACAACGGGATCCACCTGCTTAGGCTTTGCAACAATTACGTCGCCATCGTCCATGACCAAATCACTAGATCCAAAAATCTCTAGCAAGGGCTTAAAGTATTCAAACTCTTGATTAACTTCGTAATACAACCTATTGTTGGTATTGTCAGATGCGATAATACCAATGCTCAACAAATTAGCCAGTTCCCGACGCACTGAATTAATTTGTTCATCCACCTTGCGTGTAATCTCACGTACATAAAACGAACGATTAGGATTACTGTAGAAGAGTCTTAGTAATTTTACTCTGGTCTTGCTCCCAAAAAGTTGCTCAATCATATATATAGATTAACATGTTTTATGCACTCAATGAGTAATATTTTTTACTTTATCACTGATTTTGCAGAAAGCTATTCACCAGAACATCTACCTCGGCCATATTTGTTACCCAAATAATGGATTTATTACGCCTAAACCAAGTCCGCTGACGCCTTGCATACTGAATTGTATTACGCTTAATATTACTTACAACTACATCAAAATCAACACTATCATCTTCAAAATATTGTCTCCATTCTTGATAACCAACCGCCGACATGCCCGGAGCCTGCCAACCATATAAACTAGACAAACTACGAACTTCCGTCTCAAGCCCCGCCTCAATCATCGCATCTACCCTATTAGAAATCCGGTCTATGGCTACATCTCGTGCTATATCAATACCCAGAACTAAGGTATTTTGACGCAGATCCTTCCTGACCGGTACTGCACCATTTGTCTCGATTGCCCTAATGAGATGTCGTGGATTTTGACTATTGACTGGCATATTGATACCCAGCTTAGCTATCTTGTGTTGTAACTCAAGAACAGATAAAGCCTGCAAATATTCCCGCTCTTCGGCATCAGCTGAGGGCAAAAAGGCAAAATCAAAAATTAGACCATCTACATAAAGCCCCGTACCGCCAACGATAATTGGCAATCTATGCCTAGACGTGACATCATCCATCAAGCCACTAGCAATTGTCTTAAAGTCTGCGGCAGTAAAAGTCTGATCTGGATTAATTAAGTCAATAGCATGATGCGCTACCAAAGACTGATCCGCTAGACTAGGCTTAGCCGTACCAATATCCATACCTCTGTAAACTGTTCTAGAATCAGCGCAGATTATCTCACCATGACACTTCTTGGCTATATCCATAGCCAAGGCGCTCTTGCCACTTGCGGTGACACCGACTATAACCACCAATGGCGCTACGTTTGGTTTTTGTCTATTCACCATCCGGCCACCATATCAACTTATCGATATCTGCATAGAAATCATCACTCACCTTAATACCCTCTAACTCCAGATGAGATTTATGACTCCTACGACCACCTGGATATCCGCTGGCTAGACCGCCCTTAATATTCACGACTCTATGCCATGGTAAATTCGGATCACCAAAATGAGCAATACCGCCGACCACCCTCGCGGAACGAGGCTGACCACAAAGAGTCGCCAACTGACCGTAGGTCATAAGCCTACCTACAGGTATCTGAGCCACCAAAACTTCAATTCTTTGTTTAAAACCCACGAATCCACTCCTTACAGAGAAGTCTTCACAACCCTAGACTTAGCCTCATTAGCAACCGTTTTCAAAAACTGCTCTATAGGATATGGCTGATTTACGGACTGAACCACCATGTCAGACCTAATTCTCGGAACTACCTGACTGGACTCAATCTCTTTATCACCAATTACAATTGTGTATGGTACTTTCATTACTTCGGCGTTTCTTATCTTCTTGCCGACAGACTCGTTATCATTATCCACATACACTCTTAGACCTAAGTCTCTTGCATCTTCTTGTATACTGTGTGCAAAATTCACAGTCGACTCTTCTTGATTGACCGTTATAACCCTAACCTGTTCTGGCGCTAGCCAAACTGGAAACTTGCCAGCCGTATGTTCAATATAAACAGATAAAAATCTCTCTATCGAACCAAGCAGTGCACAATGAATCATTACAGGACGCTTCTTGCCACCATCTATATCAGTATATTCCAATTCAAACCTTTCTGGCTGAACAAAATCTAGTTGCACAGTAGCAACCTGCCAGCGCCGACCAATAGCATCTGTAGCCATGAAGTCTATCTTTGGACCATAAAAAGCAGCCTCACCTTCCTCTATAAAGTAATCCAAATTATGCTCTTTGGCAAGTTCTTCAATCTGTAATTGAGCTTTATCCCACAATGCCTTATCGCCCAAATACCCTTCTCCGTCATCCCTAAAGCTCAGCCTAAAACTTAAGCTCATCCCAAAAACGCCATACATATCTCTAGAAGCCTCTACTAATTCCGAGGCCACAGCCTTAATATGATCTTCGGTTACAAATGCATGACTATCGTCTTGAGTAAATGACCTTACCCGACTGAGCCCATGTAACTCGCCAGTCTTTTCGTCACGGTAATCACCAGCATTTTCCATAAGCTTTAGCGGTAAATCTCTATAGCTCCTAGGTTTAGATGCATAAATCTGAACATGATGCGGACAATTCATTGGTCGCAACACAAATTCATCAGATGTTTCTTGACTCTTCACCAAAAACAGCTCGTCTCCAAACTTATCCCAATGGCCACTAGCCTTATATAAATCCGTCTTAGCAATCACAGGGGTCCAAACTTGCCTAAAGCCATTTCTAGACCTAAGCTCCTGCGTGAACCTGCCTAGCTCTTCTCTTAATACCGTCCCTCTCTCGGTAAACAGAGGCAAGCCAGCACCAACCAAATCAGAAAATATAAATAAATCCAGCTCTTTGCCAAGCTTACGATGGTCACGCTTCTTAGCCTCTTCGAGCATATTGAGGTACTGCCTAAGCTCTTTGTCTGTCGGGAACGCCACACCGTAAAGTCGTTGCATCTGAGGATTGCCTTCCTTGCCACGCCAGTAGGCACCAGCAACTCTCATCAATTTGAACTTGCCAACCTTACCAGTTGATTCGACATGTGGCCCACGACATAGGTCTACAAAATCACCATTTTGATAAAAAGATACTTCGTTCACGGCCGAACCGCCAGAGGCAATCGTACCCATCTCGTCCTTACTCAAATCCTTAGCCACAGTAGTACCAGACCGCTTTAAGTCATTTAACAACTCTTCTTTATATGGCTGATGGCTGTCTTGTGCCCAGGATATTGCCTCATCGACTCCTTGCGTAAATCTATCAAAAGGTTGATCCTCCTCTATAATCTTGACCATCTCAGATTCTATCCGAGCAAAATCGTCCTCTGATACTTTTATATC
>JAGQMT010000039.1 GCA_020428565.1 Candidatus Saccharimonadota bacterium
GGCGTCCTTGGTCAAAGGCTCAACATTGATATGCTCATCTTGCTTGGGCAATTTGTAGTACTTTTTGAAATCTATACCCTGTTGCGCCAACTGCACTGCACCATGATGTCCGACTATAATAATATCATGCTTATCCTTATCGTAGCCTTCTAAGGCTAACTTGATGAGACGTTGATCGATGTCACCACTAAAGCCACCATCAGCAGTAATCAAAATCCGTAGTTCTTCTTTGTCTGATTTACCATTACTGGCTCGCCCAAAGCGAAACGTCTGATCGAGTCTAATCTGGTTGTAGATGTTCCATAGTTCCCCAAAGAATGCTTCGGATTGTTCAACCTTGCTCTTGATTTGCGAAATCCGCATGCTGGCCAACGATTCAAATACGCCCGTCAAATTCACCATAGTGGCCATAGTGTCTACATCTCGTTGGATTTCTTGTGGGCGTCTCATACCTTTGACTCCTCCTTGGTAGTATCAGATTCTGATACAGGATTCAAGTTGCCATCTTGGTCAATCTCAATAGATTGCGAATGAGCAGTCGCATCATCCTGAGGCTTAGTCTCTGTAGCAGGCGCAGGCACCGAAGTCGTATCACTACTAGGTGCCGATACACCCGAATCACCAGTTACTGTAGTACCGGCTGTTGGCGGTGAATCAGGACCAGATAGTTCGGTAGTACCGTCGCTGACAGGCGTAGCCTCGGTAGGCGTAGCCATACTAAGCTGTAGTAATTGATCCTTGATACGATCAAAATCATCATCAGACTTCACCTGCTGAGCCAACTGTTTGACATTATCCTTCATCTTCTTCACATCAATCGTTGATGTATCTTCCAGATTCAGTACGATATCCAACATCAGTTGCTGTTCCATAAACGTATAAGTAATTGCCGTTGGCTGATTGAACAGCTCTAGGATACTCTTACCCCTAGCCAAATCATTATGCGCGCTCAAAGCAAGCTCCGAACCAAAGTGGGCAAACTCTTCCGCCTGTCGATAAGTGGCTAGAGCTTTCATCGCCGAAACAGTATGACCTTTTTGACGCTTATTCTGACCGACACCACCAACACGAGTCACACTCAAACCAGTCGATAGAGCTGGGCGAATACCAGACAAGAACACCTGCAAATCCATAATCCATTGCCCATCGGTGATGGACATAATGTTGGTTGGTAGATAGGCGGTAATATCATTGTTTGGTGTCAAAACAATTGGCAAACTTGTCAGTGTTTTGTGGTTACGATGTAATTTACCAGCTCGCTCCAATAAACTCGAATGAGCATAGAACATATCACCAGGGTACGAATCTCGACCCGGACTAACGCCCGACATCAAAGCTACTTCGCGGTAAGCCTGTGCATGAGCAGTGAGGTCGTCATAAACAATCATCGAATCCTGATCGCATGATTGCCACAAATATTCAGCCATAGCACAGCCGACATACGGTGCTAGATAAGTCATAATCAATGATTCAAACAATGTCGACACAATGATAATTGTGTTTTTTAGAGCGTCAGTTTCGTTCAATCTAGTCAACAACTCATCGACATCCGAACGACGTTTACCAATCAGGACGTAAATCGTAATAATATCAGTGTTCTTTTGGTTAATAGTAATCTGCGTAGCCAAGGCTGTTTTACCAGTTTTGTTATCTCCCAATATCGCCAGTCTTTGTCCCCGTACAATCGGGAATAGCCCATCGACCGATGTCACGCCAGTCTCTAGCTGAAAATCAAGCATTTCACGCTCAAATATTGGTGGCGCCGGGTTAAATACTGGCCACGTGTCATCTGGTGCAATTGGACCTTTACCATCCAAGGGCTCGCCCATTACATTAATAATGCGACCGACAAAATCCTTACCTACTTTAGCTACTAATTTATCATGTTGAACAACGGCTATCATGCCGACCTTCAGCCTCACGGAGCCAAGGTGTAGTACCAAAACATAGTCCTCTAGCACATGGTTGATGAACCCCTTGCTACCATCTTCGAACATAATCAGCGCATGAGCGTTAGCTGGATGCAAACCCTTGACCATGATGATGTACTGGTCCATACCAATGACTTCGCCAACTGGATTACCTTGCTCTACGAGCTTCTTGAACTGAGCTACATTTTGGCTATCGTCCATCAAGCAACTCCCTGCTGCTTATTTACACTATCCTGCTCAGTGGTAGCCGTGGTGGCGGCAGGATTCATACTAGTCATAGGAGCAGCGGCATTAGTGACAACAGCAGGAGTGACGCTTTCGGCAGCATCAATTTTACCGGCCCCATGGACTTCTTCAACATTATTAGCGTCTGCAGATATATCATTGCTAGCAATTAGTTGGCTATTATTAGATGTAATTTCAGCTTGATGCAAATCTTCTGGCGTCAAATCAACCGCCATCGATTCAATCAATATTTGCTTACTCCTCTCGAACTTCTTACGAAAACTAAAATCAAAACTCTTATTAGTAGTACGAAGCGCAAAACCAGCCACCAACTCTGGCTGTAAGCCAACCTGTAGGACCGTGTACGGATGTATCTCATGCCTAAACCAATCCAAAATCTTCGCCAAAAAAGATGAACCTGCCTCAGCTGGGAAGCTCATATGAATCACTGGCGCCGACTGCTTTACTCTACCCATAAAAACCTTTAGACCTGCCCTATCCTCAGCCTTCAACAGATTAATATTATTAACAGCGGTCACCTGATCTAATCTACGGCTTAAACTAGGCATGGGTATGTCCTTGACGCCCCTCAGTGATGATTGATGAAAAAAGTCATCGACATTATCAAGCTCTCTTACAACCCTAGCAACATCACCCCTAGATATAATGCTGGGTGGCAATACAAAAGCTTCAATATTAGCCGTAGAATTAGCAGTAGGTACAGATGCAGATATAGGCACAGGCACAGAAGTAATATCCATGCTCGTATGCCTACTTGGAGTCATTGGATCTAGTGTCGTTGGTACCGGAGTCGTTGGTAGCACTGGTGCCTTATCCATAACAACTGGCTGAGCCGTCACGGGTGCCTCAACTGAGCGATTGGCCATGCGCTGTCTGTCAACATGCTCCGATCTAGCGTGTGATTGCACAGGAGTCGAGCTATTGTTAGTCGCCTGATCCATTACCTAATATCCTCTATGCACCATTTCTTATGTCGTTTAATATATCTTCTTTGTTGGACTGCAACTCGGCCAATATATATGTCAGCTGGCTACTCAAATCCATCTCGCTACCAATTGCATCCAAAATATAACGATTCACAATCTCACCCATGTTATTTTCGAAGTGCTGGATGACTTTTTCGCGCTGAGCATCAGCTTCGGCCTGAAACTTCGCCCTCAATGCCTGACGCTCTTCGTCTAATGAGCTCTGGACATTCTGAATAGACTCTAGAGCAATCTTCTTTGACTCCTCTATGGCTTGTTCGTACTTAGCAAATTCTTCTTGTAAGGTTTTGGTGATTTCTTGCTTCATAAACTCGTTAATTTGCGATGTAGTCAGGCGCAAATCTTGTTGCAAAAACTCTGCGTTCTCACCAATAATCTTCTCGAAGTATAGCCTACCCCTGTTGCGTAGCTCCTCTCGGTATTCGTCATCAAATATACTATCGATATCTTGAGTCATAGCCTGTTCTATGGCCTGTTTGCCACCGGTTGGCGCAGTGCTTGTCGCTTGACCAGATGATACAGATGTTACTTCTTGGGGTTTCTTAGCTCCAAGGCGCACCGCAACCCAAACAAAGGCTAATGCTGTTAGTACCAGCAGTCCTACGATAATTCCAATACCCCACTCACTCATATAATACATCCCACCTTATATCGTAAAAGTTTAAATCTTCAATAATAAATATACCCCAAAAACGCTAATTATGAAAACAATTAAGCTTGTGAATATAACCTGTAACATCGCTCGCAAGATACTCTTCTTAGACAACGGATTCCTGCCAACCGAGATAATACTACTGCGCACGCCAGAGTACAGAATCATGGCCGAAATCGACGCACCAATCAAAAAAAGCCCCGCCCCCAGATACAACCTAGCAGGACTCAGTGACTCACCAGCAATGGCCTGACCTATTTTGCCTAGCCATTCAGGTGTTACCGCGGCACTCTTGGCAATGGGGTTTTTAGAGATCGCCACATTAACCTTGATTCTACCAATTACCACCTCACGCTTACTGCCTATATTGTCCGCCAAACTACTCTTAGATATCACACTATTTTCACCATCAAAACCATCTACCGCCTGACCTAGCACTTGACTCTCGTTATATGTTGCCAACATACCGATACCAGCAATCGAGGACAACGTCACATAATCACCAGGGTTAATCGTACCATTTTGGTTGCTAACCAGCACATCAAGTCTACCCACTGTCGACACAAACACTTGCTCATCCTCGCCAGAAATTGTAATAGGCGATTCATTAGCATTAACCACAACACCCATGATACGGTCCATCTGCTCGACATTGAGGGGCTCTACGGTCGTAGCATCGTCCTCCTTGGTACCGATAATCATACCTCGTTGCAAGACAGACTCGGCCTTGTAGCCCTGGGTCACACTAGCGCCTTGCGCATTAGCATTGGTATAGTTAATGTTCAATACAATCAAGCCAATCAAAGCAGATAAGGCTAGGACTTTTTTGATGGTTATCAGATGTTTTATTTTTGTTATTATCATGCTTATGTATTATTATACACTCTTAACTAAACATATCAATAACTTGCGTACGGCGGTCTACTTCTTGGCAATATCACTCACAACAGCATTGTCATCAACACTATCCTGCCTCTCTAACCGTACAGAGATACGGTATTTAGCTAGGGGGATGGTGACTACTTTCATGTGGTGCCAGTAGGTGTATTGTTTGGCTATATTGGTATTCATTTCTTTATCCATGTCTAGGAGAGGTTGTTTATGTTTACGGTAGTCTAGGTAGGTGGTAATGCCTAGGGATACTATGATTATAGCTAGGATAATAGGAAAGACTACTTTGAAGCCGGTGTTGAGTAGACTAGGGTTAGTAACAGTAGCTAAACCTATTGGGTCAATAATAGAACCATTAGCAAGATTATCTAGATCTAATTCACCACCATCAGTAATTGGATAGGTTACCATCAGGCCTTTCATATTAGCTACAGTGTATTTAGTTACTGTGGCATTGGGTAGATTGATATATAGACCATCTTCTGGGTAGTACTTGCGTACTACCACATCAGCTGGTTCGAGATCTGTTTCAAAGAAAATACTAGGAGTGACCGTACCGCCAGTGCCAACATCAGTCAAAGAGAAGGATGCTAGACCCATAGGATAGCTATAGTTTTGATCTTGGTTATCCTTAGGTATATTATTCGTACCTATGGCTATGAGGTTTGCTAACGTTGAACCAGTAGGCGCCGACATCGCAATAGACTTACCATCTACTTTATTAGGGATTATCATCATGCCGTCTGTAGTTG
>JAGQMT010000003.1 GCA_020428565.1 Candidatus Saccharimonadota bacterium
TTTATACTAACGTAGAGGTAGGTGAACAGCCAGAGAACAAGGATGCCGAAGCTGGTGTTCGTGACCAAGTAGTGATTCGGAGTGAGACAAAGTCCAAAGTGAAGTCGAAGAGTAAAACTAAAACTAAAACTAAAACTAAAACCGAAGTTGACTCAAAGTCGACCTCTAGTAGTAAAGCTAAATCTAAGTCCACAAAAGATTAAATCTCAGTCTCGATCTTGATCTCGATTTAGGCTTGGTTGACCTTTGTGGCACATATGAGACACTCGTCTTCTAGTTGGGTGTCGGACATCGCTCGGTTAGTTGCTTTCCACCAAGGTTCAATATCTCTGTAGCCAATCCAGTCTGCGGCTTTGCGTACCAGCCAACCTAGTCGGCCGTAAAAGTGTAAATTACCCCATGCCACCATCGCCCATCTTTTGCCTACTGGTATGACATGAACGGGTTTTTTGGGTTTGTACTTCAGTGGTTCTTCGCCCTCTGTATGGCGAATTAGGTTATTAGCTACAAAGACTGCGTCGTGCAATGCTGTTTGGGCCATGCCACTGTACTCGGTATCGGCATTATCTCCGATGACGAATATGCCTGGCCAAGCTTGTAGAGCTTGATCTACCTTGACCTTGCCGTTGTCTGACATAATAAATTTGTTCTGTTTGAAAAATGGGTTATTGGCAACGCCGGCAGTCCAGATGACAGTTTTTGTAGTGATTTGTTTGCCCCCTAGCAGAAGTGTGTCGGCTGATTCAGATTGTACGGGTTTTTGGAATATTAGTTTGACGCCAAGTTTTCGCAATCTACGACTCAAGGCTCTGGAGACGCTATGGGGCATTCGGGCTAGCAACCTAGGGCCTGCTTCGACAAGCTCGACTTTTGGTTGACCTCGACCTCGTACACCGTGTTTTTTGCGCAGATGTTTTATGTATCCTGGTAGAGCGCTGGCTATTTCGATGCCTGTTGGGCCACCGCCGATGACCATGTAGCGATCTTCTCGGTGGATTGGGTCTTGTAGGTTGTCGTGTAGATGTTTTCTGAGTTTTTCGGCATCGTGTAACGACTTGATGCCGTATGAATATTCAGCGATTCCATCAATATTGTAATAATTGGTGATTGATCCAAGGGATAATATCAAAGCTTTGTATTCGATGGTTTGCCCGTTCTTGAGGGTGATAGTTTTGTCCTTGCGATTGAGCTTGGTAGCTTCGTCGATGATGATATTGATTCTTTTGTCCTTGAATATTTCACCGAGTGGGATTGATGATACTGTCTTCGAGCCACCAGCGGCTGTATGGTACATCATGGGATAATATTCAAAGAAAGGCTTGTTGGCCACGAGCGTAACTCGAAAAGCACTATGTTTGGACAGCTCTAAACATGCCTTGACTCCGCCAAATCCACCGCCCACAACTACTACATCTTGTTTTTTCATGATTATTTCATATCCGTTTATTGCTTATGTTTTATTATAGGCTACTTTGTCGTTAGTGTATAGCGTCAATTGTGCATATGCGTGTTGATTATGCTTGAGCATAAATGTTATGATTATGCTTAAGGTATGAAAAAATTTATAGAAACATTGCGTGGATCGGGTTTTGATGGCAAGATTGATGCTTCGGCAAAGGCCAGGGATTTTTATAGTCATGATGCATCTTTGTTTGAAATTCGCCCAGAATTAGTAGTGCATCCAAAGAACTCTAGTGATGTTAAGGCCTTAGTAAGGTCTGTAATCAAGGAAAAGAAGCACAATAAAACGCTTAGTATTACAGCGCGTAGTGCTGGTACGGATATGTCTGGTGGTGCGATTAACGATTCTATTATTGCTGATTTTACAACACACTTCAACAACATTTTGGGATTAAACTCTAGGACGGCTAGTGTTCAGCCGGGTGTGTATTATCGTGATTTTGAGAAACGGTCGTTGGCTGTTGGTGCTTTACTTCCCTCCTACCCTGCGTCAAAGGATTTATGCACTTTGGGTGGTATGGTCAATAATAACTCTGGTGGTGAGAAGTCGTTAGAATTTGGTAAGACTGACCGCTATGTAAAGTCACTCAAGGTGGTACTGGCTGATGGCAATGAATACGTCATCAAGCCACTCAAGCGCAAAGAACTAGATGCTAAGTTGGCACTTGATAATTTTGAGGGTGAACTTTATCGCAAAACGTATAAATTGCTCGATGACAATTATGATCTTTTGCAGAGTGCTAGGCCAAAAGTAAGCAAAGATTCGACTGGCTATCATTTGTGGGATGTGTGGGACAAAAAAACAGAGATTTTTGATCTGACGAAGTTATTTGTTGGCGCTCAGGGTACGCTGGGACTAACAACCGAAGCCAAGCTAGATCTAGTCAAGGCTCCTGAGCATTCTGGTACGTTGGTTATATTTCTGCGGAATCTTGATTTGCTAGGAGATATGATCAACGAGGTTATGAAGCATAAGCCGGCAACTTTTGAAGGCTTTGATAATTATACTTTGATGTTGAGTATGAGGCTTTTTTTGTCGTTCCATAAAATGATTGGCTGGAAAGAGACAATCAAATTGGCTATACAGTTGATCCCAGATGCCTTGATGTTGTTCAGGGGTGTGCCAAAAATGGTCTTGCTGGTAGAGTTCAATGGCAACACTCCAGAAGAAGTTGCACAGAGAGTGCATGATTTACGGATGGATTTGTCGGAATTTAAGCATGAGTCTTTGTTTGAGGAAGACGAAACAGAAGCAAAAGCTAGGAAGTTCTGGATTATGCGTCGAGCAAGTTTCAAGTTGTTGCGTGAGAAGGTTAAAGATAATCACACGGCTCCGTATATTGATGATCTGATTGTAAATCCTGAACATTTGCCAGTATTTTTGCCACAAATACGTAAGATTTTGAAAAAGTATAAATTATTAGCGACAATTGCGGGTCATATGGGTGATGGTAATTTTCATATCATCCCCCTCATGAAGTTAGAGGATGATAAAGAGCGCGCCAAATTAGAACCTAGCATGAAGGAAGTCAATGAGCTTATATTGAAGTATGGCGGTAGCCTGAGTGGTGAGCATAATGACGGCCTTGTGAGAGGTCCATGGCTTGAAGAGATGTATGGTCATAAGGTGGTTTCGTTATTCAAGGACATCAAGCATATTTATGATCCAGACAACATCTTTAATCCTCACAAAAAAGCCGACGCCACTTGGGATTATAGCTTTGGGCATGTGCGAGATAGTTTCTAGGTATTAGGGCCTGTGGTTGAGGTTCATATCATCCAATAATCGATGGCTAATGCCACGTTGATGACTAATATTAGAACTAATGATTGTCCAAATACTTCTCTTGCCCATGCTACATTAGATTTGCCGAGTGATAGTGTCATGATATTTATCCAACGACTTGTGAATGCTAATGTGATGACCGCAAAGCCTAAGCTTGCTCCGCTATAAACTGTGAGAAGCGGTAGGGTTATAAGTAGTAGCAAAGTATAGATAAATATTTCTATTTGTGTGCGCTTGATGCCCTTGACGATAGATAGGATTGGTATATGGGCGGCCTTGTAGTCTTGCATTCTAAATATGGCAATAGCATAAAAATGAGGCATCTGCCAGAATATTAAGATCATAAATAAGATGATACCAGTAGTATCAATATGGTTGGTGACGGCAGTGTATCCTGCTAGTGACGGCGTGGCGCCAGCGATGGTGCCTATCAGAGTACTGTGGTGTGTGGTGCGTTTGGCTATGCCGTAAATGACGACATACCAAAAAGCTCCAATAATGCCAATGATGAGCGTCAAGGCATTGACGTAGCATAAAAGCAGGCTGGATCCCAGTAAGATCAATATTGATCCATAGATAATGGCATTAGTTTGGGATATTTGTTCTAGCGGTAATGCCCTGCTTTGTGTTCTGGGCATTTTTGCATCGATTTGTTTGTCTACGATATTGTTGTAGACACAGCTACTGCCAATGATCAGGGCTGTGCCAATACAAGTGAGAATCAGTAGGGAGATATCAGGGTCTCCTCTGGATGCAAAAATTAAAGCGCCAATAGTGCTGAGTAGATTACCATAGACTATACCAGGTTTGGCTAAGTTGTAATATTTGGATACCATTGCTTGTGTTAGCTGGCTAGAATCCACCCTCGTTATACTGATCTAGCATGTGCTGATTTTGCTGTTCGGGCATCATATTGTAGTCAAGATTTTTCATAATCCAAAGACTGCCTACTACGAGGATAGAGACGACCATAATCATGAAATAAAAGGTTGTGAGGTTGAGTTTTGGCCCATCTTCTTCGGACAGATGCAAGAAGAATACTGCTTGAACAACTAGTTGTAGAATAGCGATGCTGAGTATCACATAAACTAATATCCAGCCACTGACTAAAGATTCCTTGGCGATGATAAAAGCCGCCAAAGTGGCCAGTATGGATAGTATGTACCCCGTGATGTAATTCATTAAGTTACTTTTGTGGTTTTTCATAAGGCGACCCCAATTAGGTAAACAAAACTAAATATAAATATCCAAATGATGTCTAGGAAGTGCCAAAATATACCAAGCATAGTTAGCGAATTGTTGTTTTTGATATTGAGAGTCCCCTGCTTTAACCTAAATATCGACACAAAAATCCATATTAGGCCGATGATAATATGGAGTCCGTGGGTACCTACGAGCGTAAAATATGCAGACAGAAACGCTGACGCTGACCAAGCATGCCCCTCGGTAATTAGGTGGTTAAACTCGTATAGTTCCATGGCCAAGAACGATAAGCCGAGCATAGCTGTGATAGTGAGCCAATTGATAGTCATTTTTTTATTGTTTTGTTTGGCGAATATTAAAGCCAGGCCATAAGTAAAGCTACTGGTTAGTAGAAGCATGGTTTCTAGTAGTACAAAATTGAGACTAAATAAATCTTTGGCTGATGGTCCCTCGGCGGTGTTGTTGCGTAATACTGCGTAGGTTGCAAATAGTGTGGCAAACAAAACGCAGTCTGTCATAACATAGACCCAGAATCCAAATTTGGCCTTGTCTAAAGATTGTTCGTGGTTCGTAGTATGTGGTTTGGTCATAGACTGGTTCCTTTGAGGCGATGTTGTTCGTGTAGTTTAATATCTTTAGCGCTGATAGTGTATTCGTGATCATCTTTGGTCAGGTGTAAGATCGTTTGGATAATGACACCAAATAGTCCAATGAGCGCCAGCCACCAGATATGCCACACTAATCCAAAGCCGATTAAGAATGCAAAGGCACTGAGCTTAATGCCAGCGTCGGTGTTTTTTGGCATTTCTATATCGTTGTATGTGGTCGATTGTTTTGTGGTTGTTTTGGCTTGCTTGCTCGTCCATAAGCTATCCTGCCCTTTGACTTCTGGTATGACGGCGAAGTTATAGTGTGGTGGCGGAGCTGTGGTGGACCATTCTAGAGTTCGGCCGTCCCATGGATCGCCATTAGTCGAATCTCTGAGTTCTTTGCGTTTCCAGATGCTGTATCCAAGCTGGAGTATTTGAGTAGCAATACCTGCCCCGATGATGAGTACGCCGATACCAGCGATAATGAATAGCCACTGCCAGCCTAGCGATGCGTCGTAATGATCTATTCGCCGGGTAGCACCCATTAGTCCAAGGATATAAAGCGGACCAAAGGCAACGATAAAGCCATTGATCCAGAGCCATGCGGCGAGCTTGCCGAGGCCCTCATGTAGCTTGAAGCCGGTAAATTTTGGAAACCAATAGGTCAATCCTGCCATGTACCCAAAGACAACTCCGCCGATAATCATGTTGTGGAAATGAGCTACGAGGAATAGACTGTTGTGTACTTGAAAATCGATTGCCGGCACAGCCATGAGGACGCCTGTCATGCCGCCAATGGTAAAAGTGGCGATGAATCCTAGGAACCATATCATGGGGCTAGAGTAGGTTATTTTGCCTCTGAACATGGTAAATAACCAGTTGAAGACTTTGACGCCAGTTGGTATTGATATAACCATTGTCATGATACCAAAGAAGGCGTTGACCTTTGCTCCACCGCCCATTGTAAAGAAGTGATGTAGCCATACTATGAATGATAATACAGTGATAGACATAATTGCCCAGACCATAGATGTATAACCAAATAATTTTTTCTTAGAAAAGACCGGTACTATTTCGGAGAATATACCAAAAGCAGGTAGAACTAATATGTAGACTTCGGGATGCCCCCACGCCCATATTAGGTTGATGTACATCATTGGATTACCACCTAAAGTAGATGTAAAGAAGTTCATACCCATGAGTCTGTCGAGTGCTAATAGACTGAGAGTGACGGTCAGGATTGGGAAAACGGCAATAACTAACATCATAGAACCGAGAACCGTCCAGGCAAAGATAGGCATATCCATGAGTTTCATGCCAGGAGCGCGCATCTTGAGGATTGTTACAAGGAAGTTTATACCAGATAGCAGACTACCGAGGCCAGATATTTGCAATGCCCATATCCAATAATCGACACCTACGCCTGGACTGTATTCTAATCCAGAAAGAGGTGGGTATGCTAGCCAGCCGGCCGCCGAAAATTCACCTATTACCAAAGACGCGTTGATGAGTACGAAGCCACTGGCAAATAGCCAAAAGCTTAATGAATTAAGGAAAGGAAACGCTACGTCTCTAGCGCCTAATTGCAACGGTAGTACTAGATTGATTAGGCCAAACATTAGCCCCATGGCAACAAAGAATATCATGATTGTACCGTGTGCCGAAAATACTTGTTGGAAAGTGTCTGATGATAGTATGCCTGTTGAATCTCCAGATGCCAAAGCTTGTTGGGCGCGCATCATGACCGCATCACCAGCCCCTCTTAGTAACATGATGACGGCAATGGCAATGTACATGACGCCAATTTTTTTGTGATCCAGTGAAGTAAGCCAGTTGCGCCACAGCCAGCCAAGTTTCTTGAAATAGATCAAGCCTGCAGTAACAGCAATGAGTCCTCCGACCATGCTTAGGGCTCCACCGATAGTTATGAGTTCGGTTGGTAAATCATCAAATCCTAGTCGGCCGAACATCTAGTGGTGTCCTCCATTGGTTGTTTCTGGGGTGTTTGAATAGTCTGTTGGTATAGCGTGTGACATGTATTTATTTAGTATAGTCTGATATAGGTTTTTATCATAGTGTGCAAAAAAATGAACTTCATCGTCTTCGCTTGGTTGGGCGATGAAATCGTATAATTCTTGGGTGAGTTCTTCGTCACGGTATTTGTTTAGCCTAATCCAGTTATCAAACTCTTCGTCGGTAATGACTTCTGTGGTAAAACGCATTTGTGCAAATCCTTCACCGCTAATGTTGGCCGACATGCCATCGTACGAACCAGCTTGGTCGGCGATAATGTGTAACTTGGTATTCATGCCGTTCATAGCGTAAACTTGTCCTGCTAGCTTGGGTATCCAAAATGAATTCATTGGTGCATCTGACGTGATTGTCAGATTGATTGGTCGATCTTTGGGGATGGTGAGATTGTTTATCTGGGCGACGTTTTGTTCAGGGTATAAGAATAGCCAGCGCCATTGTAGGGCTACTACTTGAACCTCGAGAGGCGGTAGGTCGTTATCGAGTGGCTTGTAGGGGTCTAATGTATGAGACGTCCGCCATGTGACGGCACTGAGGATAAGGATTAGCACGATGGGTACTCCCCACCAAATAGTTTCTAGGGATTTGCTATGATGCCAGTTGGGAGTGTATTTTGCTTTTTTGTTTTTGCTTCTGTATCTGATAGATATAAAAATAGTTAGCCCAAAAACCGGGATGATGACAACCATGCTTAACCAAAACGCAAAGCTGAGTATCTCGTGCTGTCGACGAGCAATTTCGCCACCAGTGTTTAATATTGCGAGGTCCTGGGTTGTGGCGGCAAATATCAAGGAGGCAGTGATTAGTATCGGTATCATGACTGCGACGATATATAGAAATATTTTTTTCATGTCTATATTAATATTATCACCTTTGTTCGTGGATTAACATAAGCAAAATGACAGTTTATCTGTTATGATAGATATAATGAGTAACCGAATAAATCATCCCAGTGTATCTCAAAAACTGTTGGTCTATCTTTTGCTTACTAGTCTTGTGTTGGTGATGCTACATGTATTATTCAAATACATTAGTATTGTCATTTTTGATGAAAAACATGGTTTTTTGTTTGAATTATCGAACCGATTGGATCTGAACGACGAGAATAGTTTGCCTCAGTGGTTTACGCAGGTGATATTCTTGGTAATTGCTTTTTTGGCATATTTGGCTTATAGATTTACGTTAGTCAATGAGGGGTCTAGTCTGTGGTTGGTTATTGCCGGTCTGGGAGTTTTGCTATCTGTGGACGATGTTGCGACATTACATGAATTTGGACTGCAGAATCTACATAATACGTTTTTTGAGGATATGAAATCAACATTTTTGGTTAATAGTTGGATACTTTTGTTGCCATTTATCGTTGCTGGTCTGGGAGTGTTGATCTACAAAGCTTATCGACTGTTGCCCGTGCGAACATATGGTCTGATTGCGGTTGGTGGAGTTATTTATGTGGTTGGTGCAGTATTGGTTGATTCATTGACTAATAATTTCCTTGGACGGGCGTTTATTGAACAAGGTGTCATGGGTGGCATCGAGGGTGGTTTACAGCTCATTGGGTCGGCTGTGTTTTTGTATGCCATTGCTGACTATTTGGAACTATATCATCGTAAACAGGTTGTGGCTGTGCGCAACTTACTAAAGCCGGCCCCAAGATCCAAGGCGAAGGTTTAGGTGTGCGTCCATGGCTGGTAGGGTGAATCGGTACAGGCGTGGGCGATCTGCTACGCTGTCTAGTCGCAAAACATGGCATTTATATTTTGGTGGTTTGCTGTTTGTGCTGGCTGTGGTTTTGTCGCGTGGTTCGGCGATGCAAAATTGGGAGGTCTCACTGTTTGAATTTGTGTATAATCGTCCTGAATATCTGAGGCCTTTATTTTTTGTGATAACTCAGCTTGGTAGTATTCATGCCTTGGGGGTTGTACTGATTATTTTATTGATTAGACAACGCTATGATGCTTTTTCTAAGGTCTTGTTTGGATCGACGATGGCATATTTACTATCTGGTTTCGCAAAAGATATTTGGGGTAGAGTTCGCCCACATGAGTTTTTGGGTAATGTGGTGAATTTGGATTATGAAGTTAGAGGTCCGGGCTTTCCTTCTGGACATACGGCCTTAGTTACTGTGTTGGTGCTGGTTTTGCTAAATTATTTGCCGTCAAAGTTTAGGTATGTTGGCTTTGCTGTAATTGCCCTTGTTGGCTATTCTAGAATGTTCCTCGGCGTACACGCACCGCTTGATGTGTTGGGTGGGTTTGCGATTGGTTATTTTGTGTATGCCCTGCTACTGCATCTGCGAATTGCGAATTTCTTGTCTGGAGCTAAAGACCGTAAGAATTAGAGGACTATGCTCTATTTGACGGGCCAAAGTTTGAGGGTGTCGCTAATGGTTTTGATGACTTCGTCGCGGGGGATAACACTATTGTCCTCGTAGTAGTGGTCGGTACCATAGAAGAAATCTATCAAGCCTAAGATGTGATATTTGTCACAAAATTGTTTGATTTGACTCATATCTTTAGACATGGCTAGTGGGCTACAGATTTTGATTGATCTATAACTGACTGATTTTATGGACTGTATGAAGCTGTTTATTGGCACTAAGCTATCTAAGCAATCGGTGACAAGATGGATGTCTCTGTCTCTTAGCAAGTCATTTCTGATTGTCTCTCTGCCCTTTAGTTCTCTGTTGAGGTTCGAGAAGGACTGACGCTTGCTTTCTTCTATATAACCACGGAATTCCTGATAAAAGTATTCTTGATGACCAGCGCTGATATCGCTGGCGTATTGGAATTGACCATGTTGATTAACGCTACCGATGTCTAGGCCTCCCGGTACAGTTATGGATTCCTCTAGGTAGAGTTGCAAAGGGCATTTCATGGCTTGGGCTATCTGGTTTGCAACGATAGCGGCATTGGTTGAGATGCTGATTACGGCATTATTGTCGCTATATATGTTGATGTCAGCCAGTAATGACTGACCTGCTTCTACTCGATTTTTAAAATAAACTGATGCCATGTCTACCACCAACTTTCTGAGTATGAGTTTATTCGATCTTCTTCGCTAAGATTGGTTTCTTCACTATACTGGATATCTTTACGGTATCCGTTTATGAGGTCTTGTCTCATGTTTTGCTTATCTGTCTGATTGAGTTCTTTTGTCTCTTCATCTGGCTCGTAGGTGTTCTGTCTGATTTCTTTGAGGCTTTCATTGATCTTGGCAATTTTCTCCTCGAGTTTTTTGGATAGAGTACTCCATTTTTGTTAATATTCGGGGTTCTTGAGGCACTCCTCGTCAGATAGTTGAAGCAAGGCCCTAGAGTAGTAGCTGATTGCTTCGGTTGGGGCGCCAAATTCTTTACCGTCACCTAAGCTTGTTAGTACTACGGCTAGGTTCCATTTTATTTTGCAAATCATATCACCGCTGGCGTAGTTGATGGCTTTTTCGTATTTTTCGACGGCTAGTTCGGGTTGACTTTGTCTATAGAGGGTGTTGCCAAGATTAGCCAACATGACGTCTTTGTTCTGGAGGCTGATAATTGATGCTGTTTGCCAGATTGTTTTGGCATTACTATAGTTGTTTTTGTTAAACATAATTATGGCTAAGCTATTAAAGATGTATGGGCTGACGAGGGCTATACTCATGACGATGGAGGTTAGCATTAAGCCAATGCGTAGCTTTGTGATGGCCGATATTTTTCGAATGGTATCCAATATGAATATTATTATTTTGTACTTCATGGGTTATTCCTGTTGCCCGTCATTATCTTTTTGAGCCACTGAGGCTTAATCACTTCGCAGATAATTATCCATAAGAAAAGTATTAGGGCTAGCGGAGCATAAAGCCAATTTTGCCGAATCGCTTGACTCTCGGGATTGGATGCGGCTTTACGGTAGGCGCTTGTAGCGGATTTTGCAATAGCTTGCTTGTAGTCGTCAGGCGCATTACTACGCAGTAGTTGTCCGCTGTTGGCTTTGGTCAGAGTAGTTGCTAGTTCTACATTTGGCTTAGAGGTGACTGGTTCGCCATACGGTTCTTCGATATACTTTAAATCTAGTAGTGAACTAAAGATTGAATCAGATTCTTGGTAGTAGATATAGGCTGGAACGGTTTTATTATTTACATAGTCATAGGTCATGTAAAGTATATTTGCTCCTTCGTCTTTGCCGTAGACTATATTCACAAATCCGCCAGCGTACTGTTTGAGATTTTGATAGGCGGATTTGATGTCGTCTTGGTTCTCTTGATCTTTGTATATTTCGAAATCACTCATTGTGATTAAAATTCGCTCTCTAGTTGGGTCGAAGTCATGTTGTTTTTTGAGGTATTCGCCAATGTATTCGAAGGCGTCTTTGTAGGACGTGATGTTTTTGAGTGGACTATCTGTGTCAGGGGAATAGAGTGTATTGGTGGCTTCCGTCAGGTGTTCTAGGTTGGTGTTCAGTGGTGTCACAACGTGATTTGTATAGCCCATTTCGTGTATTGATATAGCTGCGCCTTGGTTATCTGTGATGATATTTATGATGTCTTCGCGCATGTCTTCTATGCGGGTGCTTTCATTGCCGTTGCGACCATCCACGGCATTCATGCTGTGGGATATATCGGCTAGTATGATAATGTCACGGTTACTGACATTGCTAGCATTTTCGAATATACCAATAGATAGGACATTAGAAATGGCAATGGCCAGTAATAATCCGAAGGTGACTAGTAGTTGCTTGTACATTACTTCATTGATAATACGTAGTCGCTTTCTATAGACGACTAATAGGGCGATGATGGCGATGTTGAGCGCTAGTATTATATATATAATCATGATTTGGTCCACCTGATGTATCTTAACAGCGACCATATGAAGATGAGAGTCATCGCGGATAGTACAAAATAGTTAGGACTGTCGACGAGATTTTTGCCTGCGGAAGTGGTCGTATTGAAGATCTGGTTAAATATATTATTGGAAATTTCTTTGATGGATTCATCTTTGTTGTTTTGATCAACTTCATAGGTTTTTGCACCACCGTATTCCGCAATCTCTGTACGTACGCTAAAATCAAATTCGGTGGGCACTTTCAGTATGAAAAAGTTGATTCGGTATTTTGGTATTAGACTAACTTTTTGCATGTAATATTCGGAGTTTTCGTCTAGTGGACCACCTGTTTGGTCAAGGTCTGATAACAAGATAATGTTTCTTGACTTGTAAGTGTCTAGGTCATCGAATCGGTTTACCGCTGTTAAGATTCCTTCGCCTATATCCGTACCGCCAGATACTAGTTGAGAGAAGGCATAGTTTTTGTCTTCTTTATCTACATATATTTTGCGTAAGAGCGCAATACTGTCCTCGATCGCAATGGGATCTCTGGTTAGTGGGAGAACGGGATGTGCTAATCCTTCAAAGACGACTATACCAAAGCGTTCATTGGGATTCTGTTTGATAATTTGCTCGACACTATCAATCATAGATGGTATATATTCCTCGACCGACCCAGAGGTATCCATAACAATGATGACATCTCTAGATTTTTCTTGATTGTATGCGGTAGTTGGCGCTAGTGGTCGGGCCACTAGGACAAGAATATTAATCAAAAGTAAGGTTAGGATGATTCTGTCTATAATGAGAAAGTGTTTTGTCTTGCGAGTTGTTTTGGCAAACGAAGGTAACTTGCCTAGCTTGGAAGATTCGGCTATAAAGATCGGTTTGATGATGGGTTTTTTGAAGCGTCGCCAGATGATTACTGTGATAGGCACGGCAATCAGCAACAGTAGTATAGGCCATTTTAGCGACATGATTCTAGTGCTCCGATTGCTTGATTAAATAGCTCGTCATCTGTTTGTAGGTTGTGACTCTTGGGGTTGAATTCGGGCGCGTATGCTCTGTCTAGCAGGCTTGAGATATGCTGGAGGCTTCTGAGCTGTATTTCATATTTAGCCTGGTATCTTGTGGTGTGATTCATGGCTAGGTCATAGGTTTCACGGGTGATTTGGCTAGCTTGAAAAGCCGCGTCTTTACCCGAGACATTGTTTGTGGCCAATTGTTCTTGTATTTGTCGAATTTTGGCAATTGCTTCGTCTATTTTGAGACTGATATCTTTTTTGGAGACGGCTATTTCTTTAGACTGCTTGCGTAAGGATATTCGTTTGAGTATACGCGCTCCAACAAGTCGGATTATTATGGCTATCACGACAATTATCAATACTACTATAGTCAGTAGTGAAGAGATTCTGAAGTTGGTGTATATATCAGTGTCGTTTTGCATAATTCTTGGCCTCTAGGAACATTTTTCGAAGTTCCGTCAACAGATTATCGTTATTACTGGCTTCGCCGTAGGCAACTCCAGAGCTTTTGCAGACTTTTCGTCTGACGAGTGAGGTATTGCTGATGTATTCTGACCATTCTTTGCGGAGTACTTTGCTATGTAATAGCTCTTGATCGGAGTTTATTTTGGTCTCTATATCCATAACCGGCTCATTATAAACGGGGTGTGTTATAAATGGTGAGCTAGGTTCAAGATGCATCCAGAATAACTGGTGCTTGACACTTAGTTTGTTGAGTATGGGTTTGAGCTCTGATTGGTCTTCTGTGTGGTCGGAGATGATAAAAATGGCGGTTCTTTGCTTGAGCGTAGAATTAATTCGTTCTAGCATGGTTTGGATTGTTGGCGGTTGCCCCATTAGCCCCTGCTGCAGGCTTTGATCAACATTTCTGAGTGATTCCTCGATGTGATTATTGGTATATCCAAAGCGTCCAATGTGAGTTTTGCCATCTGGTTTGCCTGTGCAGACTGCGAGGACGTCGCGGTTTTTGTTGACGAACATGCCCAAGGTGACAATTAGACCAAATACGGCTTCTTTTTTGTTTAGACCACTAGCTGAAGGTATTTGCATGGATGAACTGCAATCTGCCACAATTAGAATTCGCTGATCTCGAAGTGGCGTATATTGTCTGGTATGTACGTTGCCTGTTCGGGCGGTTGATTTCCAGTCTATGTCTTTGATACTATCGCCGTGGACATAAGGACGAAGACTCTCTAGTTCGACGCCTTTACCTTTGAATACAGAGTCGTAGTTACCGTCCAATAGAGTTATGACTCTACGTTTGGCGTAGAGCTTGAGCTTTTTGGCTACGATTTGCTGAATCGTCACGGTACAGCAACAACGCTCCCGATTTTGTCGATGATGTCTTCGACTTTGACGTTCTCTGCCTCGGCTTCGTAGGTGAGTGCTATGCGGTGTCGGAGGGCTCTATGTAGGAATGGTTTAACATGATCTGGAGTGACATAGCCAGTTTGGGTGAGTAGGGCTGATGCTTTGGCTGCGGCAACAAGGGCAAGGCTAGCCCTAGGGCTGGCGCCAACTTCTATCAATGGTTCTATTTCTGGTAGACCGAATTTTGCTGGTTCTCTTGTGGCGGAAACAATAGAGGCAATATAATTTAGGATCCTATCGTCTATTGGTACGTTTCTGGTTTGGTCTTGAATCTGTAGTAAATCATCAGTATTGATTGCAGGGCGAACGTCGCTTGGGTTTATCTTTGGCATTCTGAGGACGGCAATTTCTTCTTCTAGGGTGGGATAGGTTAGTATATGCTTAAGCATAAATCTATCTAGCTGGGCCTCTGGTAGCGGATAGGTTCCCTCTTGTTCTATAGGGTTTTGAGTCGCCAGTACGATGAATCCGGGTGGTAGTTTGATTGTTTCGCCACCGATACTAATCTGTCTTTCTTGCATGGCTTCGAGTAGCGCGCTTTGTGTTTTGGCACTGGTACGGTTAATTTCGTCAACGAGGACAAATTGGTGATTGATTGGGCCAATTTGCGTTGTAAACTCATGCCTCTGCGGATTGTAAATCTGGGTGCCGATAATATCCGATGGTAGCATATCTGGCGTACATTGTATTCTGACGAAGTCTGCGCCAATGGACGATGCGATTGTATGTGCCGCTGTGGTTTTGGCTAGTCCGGGTACGCCCTCTAGCAGTAAATGGCCATTGGATATTAGGCTAACAATAATACTTTCAAACATTTCCGCTTGACCAATAATACTGGTGCTGTAGGTAGCTTTGATGTTAT
>JAGQMT010000040.1 GCA_020428565.1 Candidatus Saccharimonadota bacterium
GTATAAGTTTGGATTGTATCTGACCATCTAGAAAATCGGTCGCACTATCTAAAAGTCCCGCTACGGGACACATAATCCATCCTAATGGTCCACTGGTTGACTCGCAAGAATCATCCTCGGTAGCACTGCTACTACTAGAACTGATATTCACTCCAGCATCTTGTAGTCTATTATTCTCGCTAGCAAAGTGCCCATTAATGGTACTGTTGTTTAGGATGCCTAATATCTCGCCGCAGTTTAACATTTGGTTATTGCGTCCACCCATGCCATATCCTATTGTTACCCCTTTATTTTCCATGTCACTTTTATAAAAGAATTTTTTATCTATCATCTGTCGGCTACTGCTATCGTAAACCTTTGCTGTATTAGTGCCATTGTCGTTCCAGTTGACACATTTGCTATCAAAATTCATGTATGCAGTTGCATATTTGATAGCAGCTTGCTCTGGATTACTGTTAGACATTTCTCCCCAGTCACTTAATCCGTAGGTATTTTGGGTATGATCTCTGATGATTTTTTTAAGGAGTGCTTTTGACGCCTCGGCATCTTTAGTTGGCCGTACCCAGGTGCCGTCACTATCGGATGGCCATGAATATAGCGCCGCATTGCCATTCTGAGATGTAGTTAGAAAATTGGTTAGATCTGTGACTCCTATGGCACTCCATAGAGCCTGTAGCTCCTTCACGTTATCACAGCCAACTTTTCCGTCGTCATTTTCCATCATGTTGCCTGGATGTGTAGTGTGTGATGAAAATTTTAATTGAAAATTTTTTAATACATCTAGTTTAATATCGCCAATGACGTATTTTTGTTCGCTCGTGCGAATATTCGTCATATCACTGGCATGGTCAGCGCAGTTACCTAGAGCCATGCCGGCCTGATAAGCTTTTGCTTTTTGTTCAATATTGTAAGTTTGTTGAGCAGAGGCGCTGAAAGAGGGTAGTATAACTGAGGCAAAGACTGTGCATACTAATATTATCGCTAATAATACCAACGGTAATCTTTGTTCGTGAGTAGGTTTTGGTAAACGCATTTGCTTAAATTATAGCATTTTGTTTTCAAATACACCCACTTTTTGTAGATTTCAGTAGCTAGGCGCGTTAGTGTAAATTACATTTGTTAATTAATAAGCTAGGTGTATATAATAATCAATATATGTTTTATATTAAAAATACACTAAAACTCCTAGTGCTATGTTTGATTACATTGATTATGACTACATCCAGCGTGGCCGATGCTGCAATTCCTGCGGGTTGTCCTGGCGGCCCTGCGGGACCACCTGCTCCTGGCACCGTTTGTCCTGAGTCTGATGATAAAAATCCTCCTCCGACAAACACGCCTACATATGTAGAAAATGACTGCGAAGGTAATATCGAGGCGGGTAACGGTAGCTGTGCAATACTTGATTATCTAGTATTGGCTATACAGGTTTTGACATCACTAGCTGGTATCGCGATAGTAGGTTCTATAGTTTATGCGGGTATTCAATATTCGGCGGCTGGTGGCGACTCGCAAAAAGTTAGTGCCGCCAAGGATAGAATCCGCAACGCTATTATTGCCCTACTCTTCTTGATATTTGGCTTTGCAATTATAAACTATCTGATTCCAGGAGGAGCTTTAGGGTGAGTAATGTCTTAAGGAGTCTATTAAATAGTATGTTTGTAATACTTGCTTTGATTGTCTCGCTTTCTGGTTTTGTACTAGTCAATACATCTACCGTAGAAGCGGCTATACCAGAGAAGTGTAAGAAGTCTATATTGGGCTTCCCTGTATGGTTTGAATATTTGGATGCAGATGAGAACTGTACTATCACTGGTCCGCCTGGAGATAAAGCTGGCGAGATAGATTGGGCAAAAGCATCTGGTTATGTGGCAATAGCCATAGTAGAGATCATGATGAGACTTGCTAGTCTGGTGGCGGTTGGTTATGTTGTATTTGGTGGATTTAAGCTGATCACATCTCAGGGTGAGCCTGAATCCGCCAAGGACGCAAGGAATACTATCATCAACGCCTTAATAGGACTGGTGATTACTATGATTGCGGCAACTTTAATAAATTTCATAACCACTCGCTTGACATCTTAGAAGTATCAAGGCATTATTAATGAAGGTAGAAGTTAAAGAAAAGAACAACAAATATGATAGACGAAGGTGATATACCAAGTGCTTTAAAAAACGATGTTCAGGGCGATACGATAGAGACTGTCCTCAGTATTGTTTTTGGGGTTGCAGCTGCGGTAGCGGTGCTGATTATCACTCTGGCGGCTCTCAAAATCATTATGTCCAAAGGTAACCCTCAGGATGTCGCTAAGGCCAGAGACGCCATAGTATATGCATCAATAGGCCTAGTTGTGAGCTTAGCGGCCTATACTATAGTCAGGTATGTAATAGGAGCGGTATAGGTATAATATGGTTAATGTTAATAAATTGATTAACTTAATTGCGATAAAAGCTTTCGTAGTCTCAATGTCGGTTGTTATTGTCTATATCTTGGTGCCGATTACGGCTTTTGCGGCTAATGCTACCGACCCTGCCTGTAGCGGTGCGGCGATGTCCTCCCCTGTGTGTCAAAGTGGCAATAGCGATCCTCTGACTGGTCCAAACGGGCTAATCATTAAGGCTGCTAGCATAATATCATACTTCATTGGCTTTATCTCGGTGATCATGATAATAATTGCAGGTATCAAATTTGCAACATCCAATGGCAGTAGCGAGGGTGTGGCTAGTGCTCGGAATACTATTATTTATGCTTTGATTGGCTTGGCTATAGCGGCCTCATCTCAGTTGATTGTCAGGTTTGTTTTGAGCAAAATATAAAAGATAAGGAGGAATTTGTATGAGTTTGGTTATCAATAGATTATCGGTCGGGAGGGTGTTGTTGTTGATTCTTGCTATATTTAGTTCCTTGCTAATATTGAACAGTTTTAGTATTGATGTGAGTGCGCAAGTGGATCAAAATGCAAAAGATGCCGCTTGTGGATCAATAGGCGGAGGTTGTGATGGTAGCGCCAAAAGTGGCGTAGATAGTTTACTACGAACGTCTATAGATATATTGTCTTGGATCGTCGGTGTAATCTCTGTCATTATGGTGATTGTCGGTGGCCTTCGGTTCATATTGGCTGGTGGCGACGCTAATGGTGTGAGTAGTGCCAAAAAGACTGTAGCGTATGCCTTGGTTGGTCTGGCCGTGGCTGCCGTGGCACAAATACTAACCAAATTTGTAATTAGTCGGGTAAAATAGCTTGCGCTAGTGGTTCATTGGTGATATAAACTATAGTAAGATTAATAATCTAAAGAAAAGGAATAATTGTTATTATGACAAACAAAATAAAGAACCTAGTAGTAGCGGTTGCTTTGTTAATTGGCGTTGCTACACCGGCTTTGGTAAGCGGCAGTGTTTATGCACAGGGCATTGGTGGTAATTTGTGTGATGGTATTAATTTGGGCGAAGGTGGTAACTGTGATCAAAGTGCTAGCACTGACGGTGTACAGACTCTAGCGAAGAATGTTATTAATCTTCTATCATGGGTGGTTGGTGTAATCTCTGTCATTATGGTGATTGTTGCTGGTTTCAAGTATATCACCTCTGGCGGTGCTAGCGACAAGGTTACTGGTGCAAAGAATACTTTGGTCTATGCTGTAATCGGTCTTGTGATCGTTGCCCTAGCTCAATTCATAGTTAGGTTCGTATTAAGTGAAGCCAACAGCTTAGCTTAATAAGCAATCTATCTTGTAGATATCTTGTAAATAAAGAACCAAAAACCACCTTCGATAATATCAAGGTGGTTTTTGGATTTAAGATTTAAGTCTTAGTAAGTCTTAGCGTACACCCCATTAAGCTACCTTACCTATATTTGCTTGTATATTTGTAATAGGCTTTATTCCCCCATGCATCCTCTGTAGGAGTATTGATTTTTTTGTGCCATGGATACGGTAAATCACACAAATATTGTTATGTAGTAAACGGATCAAAATGTGGAATAAAACAAAACATCCATGAACTGTTTAGTTCATGGATGCCTCTCGCAAGCTTAATTTGTAGGCTATACTATTTATTATTCCTACAGTACTTCAATCTTCTTGACAGTGTCTTGTTTGACCTTAGCGAAAGAAATGGTTAGTACGCCGTCTTTTAGCATGGCTTCGATCTCTTCTTCTTTCACTGGAACAGGTAGTGCAATTGATCGACTGAATTCACCCCAGTAGCACTCTTGGACAAAATAATTCTCTACGTCGTCTTCATTACCAGCACTTAATGTGCCACGCACAGATAAGGTGTTATCTGATATGCTGACATCTAGATCATTCTTGTTCACTCCGGCAGTACGGGCTTTTACTACTAGCTTCTCCTTTGTCTCATAGACATCGACTGCTAGCTGGCCTGGCACGGCTTCATCTTCATCCCACTCATCTGCCGCGGCAACAGCTGCTGCGGGTGCTGACTGCGCTTGATTGTTGGCTGCAACTTGTGCGGCAACGTCGTCGTCGCTCAAGAAAGCCGCTGTCAGCTCATCTTCTATTAACAAATCTTCGTCGCGGTTCTTACGCGCCATAGGTTTATTCCTCCATGTCTGGCGTTATATTGACGCCTTATTCCTTAAACCTCTCTTGTGAGGTCAAGTATACCGCAACAGTTGACCGCACTGCAAATGCGCTTATTGTTATTTACAACATTAAAAAGACAACACTGTATATTGAATGGCTGTGATAAAGTCTGCTCAATGAAAGTCCTACGACCGATCTTGGATTTGATTGCTCCTGAGGATTGTTTGAGCTGCGGGCGTGAAGGCAGTGCGCTGTGCGCCTGGTGCTCGGCTGATGCCTTCGATACTTTGCCAGACAGATGCTTTAAGTGCTTGGCCTCGAGCCCCGATAGTTCTGTTTGCAAAAAGTGCCGCCACGGTACACCGATCAGGAGGGTTTTTGTGCGGACGCTATACAAGGATTTGGCCAAAGATCTTGTACAGCACATGAAGTTCAATCCCAGTAGATCAGTCGCTGAGGTCCTGGCTCGACAAATGACCCAAAGCCTGCCCTACCTATCTGAAGGTACCCTGGTCTGCGCGGTTCCGACGTCCAGAGCTCGTGTCCGGCAGCGGGGCTTTGATCATTGCCAGATTTTGGCTCGGGAGATTGCCGGCATGAAGGGTTTGCGACATCAACCGGTTCTCATTCGCTACGGCCGGTCTAAACAAGTTGGCAGCAAGCGTGAGAACAGAATAAGCCAGGTAAAGGGTGTGTACGTAGCTAACCATAAATACAGCATTAAAGGCAGGAATATTCTGCTAATAGATGACGTTGTGACTACTGGGGCGACTATCTCAGAAGCCGCTACGGAGCTCAAGAAAGCTGGTGCCAAAAGTGTAGATGCCTGCATTTTTGCCCAGAGTATCTAGGTGGCTTGATTGACTGATCCATTGTTGCCAGAATGAACAAAAAACCAGACCAAG
>JAGQMT010000041.1 GCA_020428565.1 Candidatus Saccharimonadota bacterium
TGCTAATCGCATTATTGGTCACAAACAGAGCTCCGCTACCAGACTGCACCAAACCATTTGCGTAACGATACAAATAATATAAATCCCCTACACTCGTAAGATCAGCATTAATGATGAACTCACCGCCACTCAGCACAGGCGGCCCCACGATACTCGGACTGCCCAGCTCATCTTTGACTAGATGAACTTTCTTATTCGTTACCACCACTAGATAAGTTTTATCGTTGATCGTTTGGGTATTTAATCTAACAACTTCATTATCTTGCAAAGCGGGTATTGTAGTCGTGTTATAACGATATGTGCCTAGTGGCGTATTCTCTGTCATGTTAGAGACCTGCCACCTATATACACCCCCATTTTTTCCTGCATACAAATAACCGTTCTCTACAGCGAGAGTCAGGAATCCACCACCAGATGTTACATATGCAGTGCGCTCCCATGTATCCTGCCTAATAACGTCTAGACCTAGAGAATTAGAGATGTAGTAATATTCATCATCAGCAGTAATATCAAGAATAGTATTTGATTGCAATTGCCCACCAGCTTGAGTAAAATTCTCGATCTTATCCATCAGCGCAAGCCTTAGGTTTTGATCATGAGATTCTATTTTTGTGTCATCATAAGTATATTGCGACGGATTAGCAAAATCCCACGTAAAGCTTACATCCAAAGCCAATGCGCTCATCTGTAATAAGCCGAATCCTATGGTAAATGCAATCAACACCAAACCATGTACATGACCGTGGTGAATCGACTTGTACTGCCAACTATGCCATCCTGCATACCATCTTGATGCATCCATCAAATTAACATGAGGAGTCACCAATAACCTGCTATGCACCTCCTTGGTGTGGCGTTTTGTCCTAGCATATACTCGACTGGGGTGTTTTTTGAGAGACCGAGCAGAAGCTGTCACTTTCTTGGTCGTTTTGCCTGCTCTGGAGTGTGACTGATGTTTTTGTATAATATATTTTTTGGGTGCAGAAAAGACAAAAGATAGCCGACCACAAGTCGCACCGACCAACCTCAATAAACGCATGTATTTATTACGCAGATAGTTTATCTTATATACCCCTATTTTCCACAACCCACAATACGGTTTATATTGCTTGAAATCAATTATACATCAACAAACTCAAGCACGATAGATATAAATATAACTTATATTTTGTTTTACGTGCAATCATATTGTATAATAATACAGGCTATCGACTCTGTTAGAACAGGCGAGTAAAGCCAACGTCAAAAGTCGCACGTTAATATCACCTTGTCTGTAACTAAGTTTGGATAGGATATAGAGTCTGGATACACAATACAAACTCTATACCCTATCCAAACAACAGAAAGAGGGTTAGCATGAGCTATTATGACTTCACGGAACCGATGCCATTCTCGAGAACGGACATCGTAACGCCCAAGCATGAAGTACGCTTCGGCAAGATCATACAGATCTTCAAGCACGGCAATATTGTGATTCAACTCTACCGTCCAAACGGTAAAGAACTGGGATCGCAGACGATCTTGTCTCATAAGCGCGATTGTCAAAAGCTGGTCCCCAACAAAAAGACTGGTGTCATGCGGTTCATGAAATCAACGGCAAAAAGGGCTCCCGTCCTGAAAGTTGGCATGGACGTGGTTTGCGATATTTATCGGAATCCAATCCATGGGGTCGCTGGTACCGAACTCCAAGCGTTTGTGCTCCTGCCGAGCACCATGACCATTGCTGATGCCCGAGAAAAGGTGCAACTCGTCAGCGACTAGACAATCCGCAGGGAATCCTGCAAACATCAGTCGGGGGGTGACAGATTTTACATGTACCCTGGTACAACGCCAATCTGTCACTCCCGACTTTTTCATATTGTGATAATGTCCTACACTAACCATTTATAGCTATAACAACCTAATCAATTTGACAATTACGACGTCTCGTGTAGTATAATGTGAAATATGACCTATCCAGAAACACCTTCACCAGAGTATATATCAAACATCAATGATATGGCCGAAGCTATGCTTGGGCAAGGCTGGAGCTATCATATCGATTTAGGATCAGTGTATCCTTATTCCTGTTATTTCGTCAATCCAACCAATACAACCGATAAGCCACAGTCGTCTACACGTCTCGTTAGCGAAGCCGACTTGGTCAGAGATATAGATAGCTTCAACGAACCAGATAAGCGACTCGACCCCGCTGTACATGCCCACATTGGACACCAAATCCTCACACAGATGTTCACAAAAAACCTTACCAACGGCACTATATCATCATACGATAGCAAACAACCTGTCAGGCGCATAATAACCTCACGATAAAATACAGGTTTATGCAACCTGAGCCCCAGCCTAACGATTGAATATTTTTTATAATGCCAGAACAAACCTCCAGCCAAATCTGAAAATTTAACTATTCTTTACGCAAAACTTCTATGGCGTTTATATATTTGGCTCGTCTAGCTGGTATTATCGATACGACAAACCCAACGACTAAGACCGACACAACCGTTCCCAATACCAGAGTAAAGGGCGACGAAAAGATTGTAAACTTAAAATCAGTACCCCGACTACGCGTCATATAATTAAGCAATAGATCAACTATTAAGCCTAGGGTGCGTGATGCCAAAATCCCAAACATAACACCCACCAACGATAGCACCAACGCCTCTAGTATGAACAATCTACTCATATCATTAGGACGTGCCCCAATGGCGTTCATCAGTGCAACTTCACGAGTACGCTCTAGTAGAGAGACTGTCAGGGTGTTAATCATGCCCAATACGGCAATGACCATACCGATAGAGCCAAAGCCGACCAACACTATGCGTAATACACTAAAAAACTGATCGACCTGATCCAGAGTGTCAACTGGTGAAGAGGTGTTAAAACCACGACTTTCAACAGTGTGGCGAATGCCACTAATCTCATCTCGACTCATAGCCAATACTTTAGCACCTGCAAAATCTAACTCTCCACCACTACTAAATATCAGCGGTGAAATAAATGTCTCGGTACTACCAGGTGAGTCAGTCACGCCAACTATTGTCAGTTCTCTTTCTATCACATTATCGACTGGCTGTTCATTAGAATTTGCAGAAGCAGTGATGTCGCCACTTTCACTAGATTCATCTTGTACCGACACATCTTGTACAATCTGAAGTTTGACCTTACTGCCGACCACAGAGCCCTTATCCGTGATACCCAGCGCTTCTAAAATAGATGAGCTAATAGCAATTTGATCACTCTGACTGGGGTCGATCATTTTACCAGCCAATAATATGAAGTTACTAGTATCAATATATAGCTTGTCAATTCCGTAGGTAACGACTTCAGCCGTCGTACCTTGTATGTCGAGCTTACCAATGTGTGTATAGTAGCCACTAGCCGCCTCAACGCCGTTAATGCTAGCAAAGTCATCAATTACCTGTTGATTAATCTCTAGTAGCTGTGAGTTTGATACATTTACGTCAATAGAATTAACTGACTGCCCTTGCGTAATCTGATCAACGACCAGATTCTGAACGCCCAAACCCAACGATATCAACAAAAAGATAGAGCCAGAACCAATTGCAATACCAAGAATAGTCAAAATTCTACGTAATTTCTTGAACATAAGGTTAGACACCGCCATCTGCAACAAGGAATCAAACCGAACATGATGTTGAATAGATTTATTTTGCATCGCTACTCCAACGCGTCATGCGTTTGATTGTTTGATGAATTATTTCATTACTAACATCATGGATATTCTCAGACTCCACAATCCGAGCATTACCATCTTCTATAGCAATAAGCTGATTACCAATTGGTAGATATTCCATATTATGCGTGACTAAGACTATTGTTCGTCCGAGCTGTTGATTAAAATACTGCAATAATTCTATTATATGATCACCATTTGCGCTATCAAGATTGCCCGTAGGTTCATCAGCTACAATATAAGTAGGATTATTAACAGTCGCCCGAGCCATCGCAACACGTTGCTGTTCACCACCAGACAAGTCAAAGGGACTTTTAGGCGCTTGCTCTTGCATACCGACACGCTCCAATGATTCCATGGCACTTTTACGTGCATTTTCGCGACGAATACCCAAAAATACCAGTGGCAAAGCCACATTGTCAACAACAGACAAGCTCTTCACCCAATTATTAGTCTGATAAACGATCCCCATAGTATGCGCCCGAAAATACGCTCGGTCGTTGATATTCATTTTATATAAGTCTCTATCTTGATAACAGATTGAGCCTTCGGTCGGCTCATCCATGCTAGTAATTGCATTCAATAACGAACTCTTACCACTGCCAGATGGTCCATAAATAATAGTAAAACTACCTTCGTTAACGGTAAAATTAGCATTTTTGATAATATCAACTGGACCGTTCTTAGCCTGAACAGTGTGCCTCACGTTATTTACCGAGATAATAGGCTTGACCAACACATCTGATTTTTTGGTAGTCTTAGTCATCAAAATCTAAAGACCTTAGTCAATGCACTAATAACAATCGTCAAGACACTCTCCGATGGTCGACCAATAATAATCGACTTTTCTTCACCTTTTGTGCAATTATTGGCCTGATCACAAGAGTACGGCTGGAAGTAGTAGACGCTAGAGGTGTGTAAGTCAGATATCACGACAGTATGTTCTTGGCTGTAACGTGAATTATCAACCGTGCTACCACTATAACTCTTGCTAGCCTGACCGTACATAACCTGCGAACTCGATGGCTCATCAGTTTTCCACGATATAATTAGCTGACCCTTCGCGTCACCACCATTACCCTTAATTGAAGCTTCGGATTTAATCTCGGATACTACTGGAGGACGTGTATCTAACGCCGTGCGAAATGTTTGGCGATCTGAAGTAGCCAAATTACCATCAATATCACGACTCATTGCCATGAGTGAGTACTCTGAATCGTCTTTCAAGCCCTTCATGATCATACTATGTTCAAGTACATAGCTAGACTCAACCATGTCATTTTCAGGTAGATTAGCTGTACCATAAACAATTTGAGAATTAGTTGGCACATTGGTAGTCCACGTAACTTGCTGTGTTGAAGTTGGCTCACCCAAAATTGGCTGGAATTGGAGATTGGATATACGTGGTCGTGGCGGTGTCGTAAACGTGTACGAGTCACCGTTGTATGTATTACCATCGCTATCAGTGCCATCTGGCCGGAAACTATATTTAGTACCATCCTCCAAATTATCTAGCTCAACAGTATAGGTAGATTTTTCGGTTGAAGTATTTACAGGCTTTGAATCACCTAGGCTATCGCCACGACCAAAAAATAGATTCACCTTAGTGGCATTGGTAGAAGTAAACTGAATAGTGGCACTGCTTAAGCTAGTCTTGATAACCTCAACATCTTGAATAACTGGTGCTGGTAGAGTTCTGAAGGTCATCTCCGAACTAGTACCAGTATTACCGTCTTCATCCGTCC
>JAGQMT010000042.1 GCA_020428565.1 Candidatus Saccharimonadota bacterium
GCTTCTTCTCTAATGTACCACTTCTTAACTATGGCTTTGGCGGCATTGGACGCTTTAGTTGGACTTTAGTTTTTAAGTCTTCACAAACAGCTGCTCGGTTAGTGTAGGACACTTTACGCTGGACGGCTCGAATCTTATGAGCCAAACAGTTCTGTACTGGCGTACGGGGATATATTTTATCTAGGGCCGACTTACAGCCGGCCGAGTCATCCATTGTTGCCATGCTTAAGTTATCTCCAGTTAAGCCTCGGGCTTTGATGTCAGCCAGTAGTTCGGTCCAGCTAGCTTCATCTTCAGCTCTGGCTAGCGTAAATCCAATAAGTTGCCGGGTGCCATCGGCTTTGATGCCTAGAACGCATAGTACTACAGATTTAGTTTTATCCCAGCCACCACCTTTGACGTTCTCCCATATACCATCAAGGAATATATAAATAAAATCATCATCTAGTATTTGTTGGTTAATCTGCATTGATTCATGCATCGCCAGGTTATGCATAGCATCTTTGATGGCTTTAGTGCTAATCCGAAGACCTAGATGCTTGTTAGCCAAGTGTTTTACTTTTCGCTGAGATATACCCAGCAGATGCATGTCATGAAGTAGCTCTCAGGTGCGGTTCTTTTCGTCTTCGAATCCATTTAGGGTAGCTGGTGGTGTATCACCAAAGCCAGACCTAAAACGAGGTATGGGAACATCGCTAATCTTACTAAACGGCGAGACTAGCTGACGGCTATAACTACCATTGAAGGCTGGTATAGCTTGACCATTCTGTTGAAGTTCAGTTCGTATCTGTTCCATCTCTGACTTTATTAAAGTTGAAATACTAATTTTAATAAATTGTTTTAGATTGTCGGTTAGACTTCTCTCAAGAAATATTAGAAGATCTTTTTCGTCTTCAAAAACAGGTAATTTTTTAATATTTCTGTTAGATTTAATTTGGGTAGTTGCCATAGTGTTTATTTACTCCTTTGTAGTTGTTAATTGTTAGTTACAATTACATTGTAACTGGCACTACCCAACTAGGTGCTTACACAGTGGATTTATACATTATCAACATTACTTCCTCGATGTCTGGGACGGTACCAAGCCCTTCTTTGTCAGTGTCAGAAAGACACGGAACTATGTGAACTTTAAGGACAGTGGCGATAAGGATGGCAATGAGTGGCAAGAGAACGAAACCTTCCCGGCAATCCTTGCCATATGCGAGGATGAACGAAGTCAGAAGAAGCTGAATCGGCAGATGAAGCGGATTTTGGACGAACAGTGGGATGATGAGCTTATATTTGCTACGACGGCTACAGACAAACTACAGCAAGCCATAAAACCTGCAGACAAAATTTGGAGCAAAATACTTGCAGACGATAGCCCTGAGGTGGTGAGCTTAAGAGGTTTGTTGGTATACTAGGTGATATCGTGTTATTCTTCCAACCAATCTTAAGCCGTCACCCGCTCGGTATGAGCTGACAGCTGCGCAATTACTTGCTGAACACTTTAAAACTGATGTTGAGTTTATTGCACGATCCAATCATAAGACACCGGACTTTATTATTGACGGGGTGAAATGGGAGCTTAAGAGCCCAACTGGCACTGGTAAGCGCAACATTGAGCGCCAGTTACAAACCGGTATTAAGCAGTCTAAGAACATTGTGTTCGATGCCCGTCGCTCCAAAATACATATCGCTAGAATAAAAAATATCCTTAACTACCAATTTCGATTGGCGAAAAGTATCAAGAGAATCGTACTGATCGATAAAAGCAAAAACGTTATTGAACTAACTAGGTAAGCTGTGCTATACTACAAGCATTGAAGGCTCGGCAGCGTTGGATTACGCAGGTTCTGAACCTTCTTTTTTTATTTCCAAACATTGAAACCCAAATTTTGTGATATAATTACTTTGTAAAAGTAAAAACAAAAATGTCAGAACAGCCAATACTAGACCAACAAGATGAAAACCCGCTTACCACGTATGCTTTTATGGCTGAACAAAACCGTGAGGCAGGCGTACCTGTCAATCCAGAAATTGCAGATGCATTAGGAAACGAGGCAAGAGATTTATTAGCTCAAGGTTTGAGCGGTACGGAGGTCGCAGAGAGGCTCGGCAGGGGCACTATCGTTGAGCAAAGAGCAGACCAGCTTCTATACGACATGGGTAAAGACTTACCCGATCGAGCTGAGCCACTTGAAGCACCAGCCCAACCATGGGACAGCCAAGACTACCTCAATGCCAAATACGCCGTTATTGCCAGCCTGCAAGAGGAATTGGCAGCTCGTGACGAGGAATATAGATCACTGACAGATGGTCTATTGGAAAACGATTTCAGTTATCGTGATGTTTTAGGATTTAGGAAGATGATAATGAACAACCGAATACATTTGTCCGTGTGCCACATGTCTTGTATAGAGATTCTATAGATACTCAAGGGCTTGAGGCTGTTAGGTTTTAGGGTTTATTGAAATGATAATAATCACTTTATGCTACTAGGGTTTTATGTATTTGTGAGTTTGAGCATGGATAAAAAGTTTGCTTAGGCGATATTTTTGGTGTATTATATAGACCTAGTATGAAGAAAAAAGATTTTACTAGAGACTTAGAGTCGCAGATGCCAGCGGGGCATCTTTTTTTATGTTCGGAGGAGCAAACCTCCCCGATTCTTTTATCACAAATCCCTCACATTGAGAGTATTCGACTAGGAAGCTTGGTCGCCAGAGGTGAGCTAGAGGTCTGTCTGGACGAGCAAAGAGGTTTTGAACTCGCTGACCAAGCAGGCCAATATATTGATCTGTGTGCTACTATACGAGTTGAGACTAGGCGTATTGGTAGGTTGATCTTGAATAGCCTGAAAGATGATAATACGTCGGTGTTACTGGGTGACAATCAGTATGGCAAGGTGAAAGCGCTTTATGGTCATGAGCCGTTTTGTCGTATTGATGAAGAAGTTTATACGTTGTTTGACTGGGGAGCTGATACCAAAGATACTCCACATCTTCGACATGCTACAATGACGGACCACATACAGCTAATAAATGACTTCAAAATCAATGATAGGACTTAGTTAGATAATAAGGTTAGGGTAGCCGTTAGTTAGTTTAATGAACCAGTCTAGTTGATTTCATCGTTTAGTCGATGGACTATCCAACAGATAGAAAAAGCTGTAAGGGATGTCTTTTGTCAGTTATGAGGTTAGTTGTTTTATCTCTCTAGCGATGTTTGTTTGAGCCTGTGCTTCATATAAATCTCGAAATAATTTTGTTGTAAAAACATTACCAGCAGGGCTGGCTCCAGCCAATGCTCCTAGTATTCTTGCTCTGCCAACACGATAATCATGATCTGAAACATGGATGTATTCTTGGCGTACATCACGAGCATATTTATCGTAACGAGTAGGTTCCGCACCAAGGATCAATAGGTCGGAATCTAAAAAGAAAGCGAGGTCTGGATCAGAATCAACCTCATCGGCTTGGTGGCTTGCCGTTGCACGAATATATGTAGCTACACGCTCGGTTTCTTCGGGCGACAAGAGTATCGGGGATTCATGTTCGGCAAGCTGGGCACTCAACTCTTCATTGCGCCCGGCCATGGCGGTCGGATCGTAGATAGCATCATGATAAAGCATAGACCAGACTACTACTCGGGGGTTGTGTACATAGCTTTGGTAATTCCTGATAGTGCCAAGTAGCTCTGAAATATGTAGCCCTGTGTGATAGTAACGCCATGGCTCTGCATATCTTTGTTTGAGTCCTTGCAGCAGGGTCTCTGCTTCAGAGCTCATTCTGAATCTCCCGTATCTCTGCAACTATCCAGGTCAGAGACAAAGTAGGTGACAAGGGGTAGTTTGATGCAATTAGCTCTAGTGGTGTCGAATTATAAAAGTGATTCATGTACCAATGATTACATAGATGACAACTCTATGCAAAAGCATTTTGGAATGGGTTTCTTGGGCTAATAAATTTGGTACACCCGGCAGGATTTGAACCTACGACCTTCAGTACCGCAAACTGACGCTCTATCCAGCTGAGCTACGGGTGCATATTTTTTGGATTTTTCTTGAAAATGCCAAAGAACAATGATAATTTTAACATAAAATCAACACAAAATCTACCCGTGGGGTAGATTTAAGGAATTAAGGAATTTAAAACCTGATTTTGCGGGCTATAGTATCGACTAGGTCGGGTTTGTGGTCTTCGTATGGAAGATATTGGGCTAGAACTTCGGCTATACTGGACTCATCGGCTGGTTCGTAGTGAATCACCAGTGGGGGCATGAATCTACCAAGCGACAGTAGTGATATATAGGTCATTGCTCCGTCGGCTACGACAGAAAAAGACCGAAATGAATCGTATGGATAAAATTTGTTCCCAATGCATAGGCCGGTGTTGTCTACGGCATAGTTTAAGATTTGCGGAGGTCTAGCAGAAAACACGCCAAACGCTATAGCGACGATGAGTATAACTATGGCAGAAACTATATCTTTGCCAGCTATAAAATACACAGCTAATGCAGATAATATAGCTATCAAACCGAGGGCTATGTACCATGCGGATGATTTGGTGTGGGCGATATATTCGGAGGCTGTCCATTCTATGTGGGCTGATACGTCTTGGGTTTGGGGTTGTACCGTTTCATCAGCGAATAATGGTGCTATTTGTGGCTCGGTTGTTGTTGGGACGGATGTGTCTGTATTGACTGGAGCTGATACCTGGGTGATGATAGGTGTTGTGCTTGGTGTATTTGGTTGCGTTGGAGCTATGATTGGCTGAAGTGGGCCTGTTGTTATTGGCTGTGTGGCAGTTGGGGTTGTTTGATCATTGTTTGACGGTAGATTATTGGGTTGGGTTGGAGTTTGATCATTCTGCATACGTTTATTATACATCTATTTATTGATATTAAGGTGATTTTGGTAGTGAGTGTGGATATTGGGGATGACAACAGAGTGCGAAGCTGTTATAATTTGGTGTTGTCAGAACAGGCAAGAGGCAGGGACTGTGCAACATACAGTAGTTACATGGTAAGATGTAATTGCACAATATGGAGAGGTACCCAAGTGGCTGAAGGGGACGGTTTGCTAAATCGTTAGTGGGGCGAGAGTTCCAGCGAGGGTTCGAATCCCTCTCTCTCCGCCATGTTTATCATGGATTATGTATCAAGTTAGGTGTGAGTATGGGGTTTTTTTGGGATTTATTCCAACAATTACAAATTCATGAACGCAAGAATGAGTCTAGTGATTTGAATGGTAGGATCATGGTTTTAGCGGATGAACTGGCGTTCACGTAAGGAGTTCTGGTACAAACACTTGAAAAGCTAGAGGCGATTACGGGCGAAGATTTTAACAACTTCAACAACGA
>JAGQMT010000043.1 GCA_020428565.1 Candidatus Saccharimonadota bacterium
TATTGATATTAAACTTAATATGCACGAAAATACAGTCTATCAAAATTGCAAGACACCTTCAAATTCATTATGGAAAAGTCTTATCTTTACTACACCCCCCTGGATTCAGCATAGAAGATCTCGAGCAAGATCTTAGCATGGGAATTATTGTATTTTATTCTCCTATAAAGGATAATAAAGCGTAGTTATGTTAAGCATTTTTAATATGGGAAGACGCCACAACGGCAAAACTACAAACAGAAAAAGGAGAGTCTTACCAAACGCAAAAAGTAGTGCATTCTTTTTAGTACTCGCTATACTCCCTTTGGCTATAATCGCATTAGTAGATTATCCATTTGTGAATGCCTCTGATGAAGACGAGCCTTATTCTATCTTCATAATTGCTGGGCAGTCCAATGCAGCCGGCGTATCTGCTCGTAGAGAAGAGTTAGTGGGAAGCGGAATATTCGCCAATTCCCACCCTGGTGACACTGCGGCTCAATTCTGGTGGGCTGGCTCAAATGGGGAGGGCGGAGGAGACGCCCAGCTCGAAGCTATTTTCCCATATTACTCCGGCACATCTGAGATGGGATGGGCTTACTCTGGACCAGGCACTGCCGATGCCCCCGCCTCTCAGAGACTACTAGGTAATATTAACGGCTTCCAGTCCACCAATATCCTTGGCTCGGAGTTTGGCATAGCTAGGACACTCTACGATATGGGAAGAAGAAAAACCATAATCCTAAAGGTTACATACGGTTTTCAATCCATGAAGACCTCCGTCTCACCCTTGATACCATTTGACTGGAACGTAGATTCTGTTACTACAAATCCAGATAGACCAAAGAGTTATCTGCAACTAAAAAATGAATTCAACCGACTAACTAATTATCTCAAGTCGCAGAATAAAAAATATACGGTTGATGGTATCTTTTGGATGCAGGGCGAAACTGATATGCTTGATCAAAACTATGCCAATGATTATGCCAATGGCCTTCAGAATCTTGTAGACAATGCCAGGATAGATCTTGAACTACATGAAAGAGGCCACTTCGTTATTGGCATGTCTGACATGGAATACTGCATAGATAGAGCCTTCCCGCCTGAAGGTCACTATTGTGCATATCCATGGGCCGGCGGTATAACTCCTTTAGTACTACCTCTGCATGTATTATTAAGCGGAGATTACAACTTCACCATGAAGGGGCACATGTCCACGAGGCAAGCCATAGTTCAGCAGGCACAGCAGCAAGTTGCCGATAATGACGAGGGCTCCAACCAGAAAGTCGACCTAGTATCTACTAGTGACCTACCAAGAGGGTACGACATGACTCACCTTACAGCGATAGGACAGGTGGAGCTAGGCAAGAGATTTGTTACCATGTATGATTTACCATATAGACAAGCGGGCTCAAATGACTACGATAACGACGGAGTTCTAAATAAGGACGAAGACACCGGAAGAGGTGCAGCCTGTCCACTTTTGAAAAACAACGTAATAATAAATGCAGCTAACAATGGTAACCTTGGAGATGATGATTCAGACTGTGACGGAGTGCCAAATTACCTAGATTCCATAAATGGCCCCGGGGGAGGCGTTTACTAGATGAGACGGCCCAAACCTCGCCCTCTAACTCAGGCAATTACCAGAGAGAGTAGACGTAGACTGAAGCGCTTTCTTAGAATTTCAAGAAAAAAGATTGCAAGCATCAGTGTAACCAAGCAATCCTTAGTAAGGTATAGAGCTATACTTTCTTCGCTGACAGTGCTATTGATCATCGTTTCTATAGTCGGCCTATCTGTATTCCGTAATCAGAGCACCGATCTGAGTCAAGCTACGCTAAATACAATGCCCGTCATTACATACAACAGTCAGTCCATGATTGATGGATCTGTTACCAACGACATTAATGGCAGTCAGCCAACAAGAGAGATAGATTGGGTAAAGAGCCCAAGTATGTCTAACAATAACTTAGATATTGATGGCTCGATAGTAGAGGAGATTGACTCCAGTCAAATATTCAAAGGAGGCATCGATATACCAAACGGATGGAAAGTTCAATACTCCATAGACCCAAACGGCACCCCCTCTGACCAAAGAGTATTTAATGATTATGACCTCTCCGATCAGCAGTTAAATCCGCTTACTTCAATTAGGTATCTAAAGTTTACAACAACAACAGCTAGTGGTTTTAAACCGTACACCAGTACAGAGGTCAAGCCTTATCAAGAAGTAGCCTTAACGAAGGCAGCCCCAGACGCCAAACAATTATCTAGTCCTATCTTGTTTAATGACAAAATCTATTCAATCGTTCGCGCTGCGCGCGCGTCGCAAGCTGACAGCTATCATCTGGAGTGTTTTGATACTAGACAGAACCAAAGATGTGTTAGTGACATAACATTTCCTGCCTACTTCAGTAGTCAAGATGCAACCTTTGCGTCTCCGACGAAACTGAATACAGGCATCAAAGATATCAACACCTCAAGATATTTTGAGCCTGTCCTGGATGACGGTACGTATGGTCATCCGGGCAGAGTATACATACCAGCAGGCAACTCTAGTAATAACTACGGGATATACTGTGTCGACCTTTCTACTCATGAGAACTGCGGATACACCTCGATGGGGACCACCACCAAAGCCGTCTCTGCTACGGCAAATAATCCAACCTTAATTACAGGATTTGTTCAGAAGGATGGCAAGATATATGGCCATGCCAATGATTGGGATACTGTTTCGCAGACTATGATTTGCTTTGATATCACCACTGGATCTCAGTGCCCCGGATACTCATCTTCGACAGTAGCCCAAGTAAGAACTATGTTTTCAACCGAGCATGCAGATAAATACGAAACAAGTGGCATACATGCTATCTATGGCGACAACATGTACTGGGTAGTGCCATACCTACACGGTAATATAAACCACTCGGCTTTTTTCTGGGATGCAGAGATTGATGCCAAAACGCAACGACACAGAGGCTACGTGCTAGCTTGCTATAACATAATTAATCGAACTAATTGCGGTCCGGATTTTACAGCTATCTCCCCGAGATATTTTTCAGGAGACGGCATTGGCTCATCCACTACATATGGGTTTGTAGGCGATATTCAGATAGCTAATAATCCAGGCTCTGGTGAGCCTGAGGTTTGTATGATATTCAACTCAGTGATATTTGCTAGCCACGCATACGACACTAGGATTCTGTGCAAAGGCATAGGCAGCGTCAAATCCACTGCCAACACCGTTAGAAATACTATCCACCGGCCTGCAAATTTTCAAGGAGTGACAATCATCAGACCTCCTACTAGTACGCCAGACAACGAAGCTACTCAAGCCTGGAGAATTGGAGGTAAGGGAATAACCATCACAGACAAAGAAGGCCACGTCAAGACGTACAGCCCCTGGCACTACGGACCTCATGCCTCTATGGGAATGACATCATGCTATGACTGGACTACCGACGAGAGCTGCGCTAACTTTCCTTACTTCAAATCCTGGACAGGCGTCAATAATTATGGCAATGGTGACATGGGCTATGTATATGACGGCGTATGTATAATTGGACTAGGTGCACAGGGTTACATTTGGTCATTCAACCCCGGTGATGGTACTACTCCATGCAGAAGCAAAAGAGAGACTTTTTCAGCTACCATACAAAAAGAAGACTTCTATTGCGATGGCGCTTCTAGAAGTATAGGGTGGGGAATACTCAAATTATCCAAAGCGAATCCGTATGATTTCAAAAACCTGCCGGTAAAAGTATACACCTCCGCAGGTGGCACACTTCTAGGAGAAGTAGATATTCGGGAAGATGGCTACATGGATCTGTCTGACTCTATCTACCAAGTATACGACACTCTACATGTAGAAGTAGAGCCACAGTTCCATAATAAATCACCATGGTCCAACGGTTCAATACCTCTGATTACTGCTAGCGCTACTGGGGACAATATTCAATTTTGTTATAAGACAGAACTCAAAACCTATGCAGACGGACTTAAGTGCAATATTCAACAATCTAGGACAAATAGCGAACTATCATTTGAGAATAATACTAAAGATTTGTATGCCCACGCTACTGCTGAGATCGATATTACACAAGATCCCGAAAAACAATGCTTCAAAGATCTAAAGGCTGGCTTGACTCTAAACAAGAGCCAAGTGGGATATGCAGAAACATTTGAGGTTAAAGCAAATATTGAAAATAAAGCCAATACAGACCCCTTAGGACTGGGCAATATCCCCAGTATAGAGGATACTGATTTAATGACAATTGACATAACTATCCCCAATGGAATTACTGTCATAAGCACCTCCCCTAGCGGAGGGATTTATTCTAGCGGAAAAGTAAGATGGAGTAATCAGTCCATTGACGCCCGTACATCTAAAGAGTACATAGTAGAAGCCAAAACACCCGATACAAGTGCATTTTTTAATAACAGCACACACAGCCAAGGCAAGGTATACGCTGCAACAACCCAAGAAAACATTCCGTTTCAAGTACAGGTAAGCTACCAAAATGATATTTATCAGAACGACAACTCAGCAAATAATACACTTGTGTTCAATAAAATATCATCACCAGAACCAAACAACCCGATTAACCCCGCTAATCCGCCAGCCCCATCCGAATCAAACCAGCCAACCCCTTCAAACCCTAGTAGCGCGCCAGCACCCACCACCGCGGAACCCACGGAGCCGAACGATAACGACGAGGATAACCTAAATGACGGTCAAGACACCAACCAGAACCAGGCAAATGATCAAGAGACCCGAAATAACGATAGCTCTGTAAACAATAACCGCAGCACCAGAAGAAGCACGTCGGAGCCACGTCCTGAACCAGCTAGGACATATACTCCCGCTGTCATTAATGCCGTACTACCTGGCACCCTAGAGCAGCCAGCTGAACGAATATTTAGTACGATAGGCAGAAGCGTAGCCTCAATACCTCAAGGTGTCGCACGAAGTATTCCCTTTGGTATTATATCTTTTCTCGCAATCCTCGCTCTCGTGTATGTATTCGAAGCCTACAAAGAAATTAATACCAGACGTATTGCCTCAAAAATTATAACAAAATTAAAAAGAAACGAGACAATGACAAACGAGTTTATCCAGATCATTTCCCACCATCTTACCACACCAATAGCAACAATAGCAGGTGCGGTCGAATTATTGCAAAACAAAAACGAACTAACGTCAGACGTACTTGGGGAAATGTCACAAAGTATTAATACTTTACAAGGACACTCAAGCGCAATACTTAATTACTCATTCAGTCAAGCCCCTAGTAATAAATCAGCACCTATGATTAGTTTTGC
>JAGQMT010000044.1 GCA_020428565.1 Candidatus Saccharimonadota bacterium
CGCTTAAGATAAGTGCTGCTACGCATATAAGTAGCAAAAGCAACATAAGTATTGCATTTGAAATTGATATTTTACTAAGCCTATGCTTATAAATAAAGTTATGCTATGCTATTTTTATATCAATACCCGAGAGGAGTAGCCGTGAGGTTAACAAAAAAACTATATTCACTAGCGATTATGATGCTAGCCCTAATTTTACTAAATATCTACTCGAGCCAACAACAGGCCAATGCAAGCTGCGTCTTTGATGAAAAAACTCAGGGAAGAACTACTACCTCACTGGACATACCCTCTAAGGGCGAATATACGATATGGTCTAGAATTATGATTCCGGATGCCAAGAGCAATTCTTTTGGCATGAGTATCAATAACGGCACCTGTATAAATATTGGAGGCAATCAAATTACACCGAACCAGTGGACATGGATCAACTACAAGTCGACCGCTCAAACTGATAAAGTTATCCAGAATTTCAATACCGGCCTGCAAAGCCTAAGTCTAGTCGGCACCCAACCAGGAGTTAAAATTGACCGTATATTAGCCGTCAACAACTCAGGACCAGCCAAAGGATGCACTCCAGCCGGAACTGGAGAGAATTGCATGCTAGAAACCGACACTTCGGCGCCAACAGTCTCGATAATAAGCCCATCTAGTAATACCGTAGCACAAGGCAAACTTAACATAAGCATTAGCGCTCAAGATAATAAAGCTATCACCAGAGTAGAAATATTGCTCGATGGTGGCATATATAGCACGATCTACCAATCTCCATACAGCATAAGCCTAGAATCCCAATCTATCACTGATGGCATTCATACACTGCAGGCAAAGGCCTATGATAGCTCTGGTAATGTAGGCGTATCTTCGATGGTAACTATCAATGTGCAAAATACTCCTGCCAACAAACCGCCAACCGTTACGCTACAATCAAATGGAAATAATTTCGTAACACCCGCAAATATAGAGCTGAAAGCAGATGCAAAAGACGAGGATGGAACCATAGCAAAAGTAGAATTTTTTGCAAATAACAAAATCATTGGTGCCGTTACGAACAGCCCATTTACCCTCAAATGGACCAATGCAGAACCAAATGGCTACTCTATCTATGCCAAGGCTACCGACGACAAAGGAGCGCCATCATCGAGCCAAGCCATCAATATTACAGTCAGTCAACAACCAACTCAGCCACCTATGGCTGAAGATACTCAACCCCCGACAAAGCCCGTCTTGTCCAGGAGCTTATATCTTGATAGCGGCAAATTTAGATATGGCATTCAACTCAAATGGCAGGCTAGCTCAGACAACGTCGGCGTGAGTAAATACATACTCAAACGCAATAATAAAATCATTAGCGAAACCTCGGACCTAAGCTTCAAAGACACGAATGTTTCGGCCAATACAAAGTACAGCTACTCTATCGAAGCTCAAGATGAGGTCGGTAATACCTCAGAGCCATCGACGACTTCAATTCAAGCTAATTGTTTCTTAATGTGGTGCTGGGAGATATAAATCATGAAGAAAAGAATTACAAAAGCGACCAACTCTATCTTTAAAGAAAAAAATCGTAAGAAACTATTTGCCACTGGGTTCATTACTCTTTTTGCAATTGTTGGCATCATCTACCTAGTATCAAGTTACGCGGCTTTATTGTTTGCATCCGCAGAACCCGAAAATGGTCAAACCGAGGGCTGTGTCTCTATACTACATGATAGCCAAGCTGCCGGTGGCAAAGCCATAGAATTCAAGAATGACTGTAACACTAGCCAAAGAGGCGCCAACCTACCCATAAATTATAATCTCAACTCCCTCAGTGGTACTATTAAGTACGTTGCCGAAAATGGCCTAGATACAGCGTCAGGCAGTGCTGCTGCACCATACAAAACCCTTGCAAAAGCCATAGCATCATCTAATAACAATGGTACTATTGTTATTAGAGGCGGAACCTACCGAGAAGGCAACCTTAATATAAACAAGAGCCTTCGAATCATAGCCTATCCAGGAGAGGTACCAATCTTTACTGGCGCCCAGGATTTCAATGGAGGATGGACTGCGGAAGGCAGTCTAGGATACAGAGCCTATTCACCTCAACCAATCACAAACGGGAGTGGCATATCCTTTACCACTGGACAAAACCAAACTGCCGACCAAATGGGCAAGCATCCTGATCAGCTATGGATAGGTGGCAAGCAACTTAAACAAATATCACAAAAATCACAGATTAACAATAATAGCTTTTGGGTCGACAGCGCCAACAAACGTCTGTATGTCAGCACTAACAATACTAGCAAGACCGACATCGAAGCATCTAGTAAAAATATATTTGCCATCATAAGCTCACCAAACACAAGCATTGAAGGGCTCCATATCACAAGGTACTCAGATAGCGCAGCAGACTCTGCCGTAGTACTATTCAGAAGTAATGCTAGCAATTCATCCATCATCAGTACCAAAGTATCAGAATCGGCCTTTACCGCCGTTAAGTTCGGGGACGATGCTCGAGTCTTGAATAATGTGAAGATAGATAAATCTACCATAGAAAGATCAAATTGGATGGGAGTCGTGGCGCTATATACAGACAACTTTCTTATCAACGATTCCCTCATACAAGATATGAATTATGCCAATGAATTTACCTTTTCGCCACAATCAGGAGCCCTAAAAACGAGCCGTACGCGTTACACAAAAGTCACCAATAGTGATATCACCAATAACAACAGCCAAGGGTTATGGTTCGATCAAAGTAACGTAGACGTCGATATAGCCAATAATAATATTGTCAACAATAACGGTAGTGGAATATTCTTTGAAATATCCGATGACCTGTTATTGATAAACAATTACATCAAATCATCTGGTACAGCTCAACCTGTCAAACTAGCTGGCTCATCAGGCCTCAAGATAATCAATAACACTATAGTCGGCGGTGCGAATCCACTCGGTATATACACCGACTTCAGGTCAATTCCCGGCTGTTCAGATCCAAGTAAACCACTATGTGCCAATTCCTACAATAGCGACCGTGATACCTTACGTGCCCTGCCGAATACAATGGATTGGATGCCAAGACTAGATTTAATGATCAACAATGTAATAGGCTATCCAACAGCGGCTCTATGGTGTGGGTCAGCGGCTCCGGTCTGTATCACATCCTCTAATGGTAGCGCCAGTGCTCCGTTAAATACGATCATCCACAAAGCCGAAGCCGCACGAAACATTCCACAGACCATCATAGATGCCAATGTATACGCCAATAACACAGGTACTCTAATCGCCACCTCCGTAGGTAGCTATAAAACCATCAGCGCATTCAGTACTGCAATGAATAATAGCCCTATAAGTATCAGCGGCATTGAAGCCAATGGTAAATATGGAGACCATCTATTCAACCAGGGAGGCGATCTATCCAATAGCCTGATTAGTCAAGAAGGCCAGGCCTATGCCATGCCAAATAATACTAATATTAACCAATATATACCAGCTGGCACAAAGAAATTCGGCCGTATCATATTCTAATACGATACGGTAACCAGCACTCCATACGATATCCTGGTCGCAAAAAACTAGTATTAACTATCAGAAAATGCTAAAATACACCTTGTTGAATACATGGTGCCTGTAGCTTAGTTGGTTAAAGCGTCGGGTTGTGGTTCCGAAGATCGAGGGTTCGAGTCCCTTCAGGCACCCCAGGGTTTCAACAGATTAAACCAAAATCAAGAGGTCTTTCATGGCCTCTTTTGTTATCATTAGGTCATGAAACAACTGAGCAGAGAAGAATGGGAAGCATCTATAGCCTGGTCACGTGTTGTCGCAGGTTGCGTTGTTCGTGACGACGAAGGAAGATATCTATTGGTCCAAGAGAAGCAACCTAAAGTATACGGGCTCTGGAATATTCCTGCGGGGCACGTCGACAAAGGTGAATCCATAAAAGACGCAGCTATACGAGAAGTCAAAGAAGAGACCGGTTACGACGTTGAACTAGGAGATAAAATAGACGTATATCACGACGAGGTAGAAGAACCGGTGCGACATGCGTTTTTGGCAAAAGTTATTGGTGGCACCATGCTAGCTCAACCCGACGAAATACTAGACGTAAACTGGTTCAATTACAACGAAATTGATCATATGAGACAAGAAGGCAAGCTCCGTGTGCTTTGGATATTTGACGCAATTAGTCGAGTTGAATCGACTCATAAACAAACATAATCATGCAATCATTAACATTTGTTACGGGCAACCAGTCAAAGGCAGAATACTTGTCGCAGTACCTTGATTTTCCTGTCGTGCATCAAAAGATTGATTTAGATGAAATACAGTCCTTAGATCTCCGTGAAGTTGTCGAGCACAAAGTCCGACAAGCCTATGACGTCATAAAATCTCCGGTAATCGTCGAAGACGTTTCGCTTGAATTCGCAGCTTTGGGTCGCTTACCAGGAACTTTTATAAAATTCTTTGTCGAAGAAATTCCGTTCCAAGAAATCTGCGATATACTGAATGGCAAGTCACGACATGCCGTCGCTAAATGCATTTTCGGTTACTGCGACGACAAAGAACCAGTACTTTTTGAAGGCCGCCTTGATGGACGGATAGCTGAAAAGCCGGCAGGCAACAATGGATACGGCTGGGACCAGATTTTCATACCCGAAGACTACTATATTACGCGTGCCCAAATGAACAGCGAAGAATACAAAAAATCATACTTACAGATAAAACCTTTTGAAAAGCTCAAGAGATTTTTGGAAACGAACACTACTACTTGATAGTTAGTACTACCTTGCCTGACACCATACCACCTTCCCGTACTCGAAATGCCTCCTGGACCTGTTCTAGTGGCAATTCTTTACCAATACGTACAGTAATCACACCAGAGTTGACAAGTTTTGCAAGCTGATCAAGCATATGAGTCGTGACTACCGTAGACTGCCTTAGCGCAACTATGCCGTGCTCTAGGTACTCTGCCTCGTCTGGATTTTCGACCATGGATACTGCAACTCCGTCCTGTCGAAGTATTGCATACGCCCGACTGAAGTCATCTCCGCCAACTGTATCAAAAAACGCATCATAGTTATGCAACATTTCAGTAAAGTCATACTGCTTATAGTCAATAACCTCGTCAGCGCCGAGCTTAGCAACATAGTCAATGTCATCACCAGATGCTGTGGCAGCAACATGAGCACCAATATGTTTGGCTAACTGAACAGCGATAGCACCCACACCGCCAGCCCCACCTTTAATGCAAAT
>JAGQMT010000045.1 GCA_020428565.1 Candidatus Saccharimonadota bacterium
CCACTGATATTAACGTGCCCACCAGCAGAAGAACGATCACTAGCTACCGCAGATGCCTTCTGTCTAGCTTCCTTATCGTTTCTCACAACTTCAAATGTATCAGCAAATTCTGGCAAACTCTTCAGGCCAGATATAATCACAGGCATAGAAGGAGTAGCTTGCTTTAGAGCAACACCGTCAGTACCCTCTAGGCTTCTAACCTTGCCATAAGCGCCACCAGCGACAATCAAATCACCCAGTTTGAGCAAGCCTTCGGTTACTAACGCTCTAGCTACGGCCCCCTTCCCCTGCTCCATATGAGACTCAATGATTAGACCCTTCGCAGGACCTTTAGACAACGACTTAAGATCTTCGACATCAGCCACCAACAAAACCATATCTAGAAGCTCTTTGACACCTTGACTAGTCTTTGACGATACGCCCAAAACAACAGTATCACCACCCCACTCTTCTGGTAGAAGCTCGTGTTCCGACAACTGTTGCTTGATCCTATCAGGATTAGCCTCCGGCTTATCTATCTTAGTAATGGCAACTATGATTTTAACCCCTGCCTTACGGGCAAATCTAATAGCTTCTAGTGTCTGTGGCTTTATACCATCGTCAGCCGCGACTACTATAATCACCAGATCCGTAAGGTGTGCACCATGCTCACGAAGTGCAGCAAAGGCTTCATGCCCCGGGGTATCCAAAAAGGTAATAGCCCTGTCGGCATGTTGAATATAATACGCCGATATATGCTGAGTAATACCACCAGCCTCACCTTTAACAACATTAGCGCCCCGAATACTGTCCAACAAGCTAGTCTTACCGTGGTCAACATGACCCATCACCGCCACGACTGGCGGACGACTCACCGCATTAGCATCATTACTAGATCGATTACGAACAGGTTTTTCTGCGATACTCTCGCTATCACTATCCGCTCGAATCAAATCTACATCAAGCCCTAGTTCTTCAGTAATAATCTGCGCCGTATCAAAATCTATCTTCTCATTTACGGTTGCCAGAACTCCGTTTTTCATCAGTTCCGTAATAATCCTGACGACAGGCAAAGATAATCTATCGGCCAACTCACCAACTGTGATAGTACTGCCAATTTTTATAGTAGTCTTCATTACCTGTCCTCTCAATTTTTTATTTACAAATTATTACTAAATCCAAAACTAGCGATTATTTTTCCTTTAAACTTAGGGCTATCTTCCTATTTTCTAAATCAATTTCAAGAATCTTAAAGTCTTTCTTTTCATTTAACTTAAATATCTCTGATGGATCTGCCGAATCATCTGAATCCTCATTCATCTCAGAAACATGCACCAAAGCCTCCACACTAGGACTTAGTTGAACAAAGGCTCCAAATGGTGTAATTCTGGTCACTTTCCCCTGTACAACGTCGTCTTTCTTGAACTTCTTCACCTCACCCAACCATGGATCGTCAGTCATCTGCTTTAGACTGAGAGATAGCCTGTCTTTATCAATAGCAATAATCTTAGCCTTAACTTCTTGGCCAGCCTTAATGTAATCCCGTGGATCCTCAACCCGCTCCCAGCTAATCTCTGAGATATGAATCAACCCCTCTATACCATTAACATTAACAAAGGCTCCAAAATCAATAACACCAGTGATGACACCATCGACAACATCATCAACCTTTAGCTCCGTTAGCTTAGATTGCATGTCATCCTTGATAGCTTCTTTCTCGGAAAATATCAACTTATTATCCTTGCGACTGGTGTCAAGAATACGAACCTTGAGTGGGATATTGACCAAGGCATTAAGTTTTTGCAAAATCTCGTCCTTGTCAGCACCAGAAACCCTTGGATAATGCTCCGCTGCCAACTGAGATACTGGCAAGAAGCCTCTGATGCCTTCCATCTCCACAAGCAAGCCACCCCTATTGGCGTCATAAGCTGTTATAGTAATAATCTCCTGACCATCGAACAGTTTCTGAACCTCGTCCCATCCACGATCCTTTGCTGCACGCTTCATGCTAAGTAATGCATAGCCCTCGTCTAGTTCTGGGTCGACGACACTAACTGTAACCGTTTCGCCTTCCTCGACTTTTTGTCCATGACCAATCTCACGTCGCATGACGACACCAACACCACTGGCGCCTAGATCAACCCAAACTTCGTGCTTTCTTACAGAAGTAATTCTACCCTCTGTAACATCACCTGTTTTTAATTGTTGAATGTCTACGTCTTTCAGTAGGTCATCCATAGTAATCGCTGTTTTTGACATGATAAACATGCCTCCTTTATTCTGTGGTACGCCTTGGCGCATATACTCCATTCAGACTTATTTAATATTATACTCTGTTACCTATCTGTTAGCAACATTATGTTTCACAACCACCCATTAGGCATACTTGCGCATAATATTTTTATAGATATACTTATTCATATGTACTTAACTATTGATATAGGCGGAACCAAGACACTACTAGGTAAGATGACCAAAGATGGATCCATAGAAAAATCCATCAAATTCCCTACGCCAACTGAATACGACGAATTTATCAAGCAACTGGAAGATAATATTGCAACATTAACAACAGACAAATGGGAGATAGTTTGCGTCGCCGCCCCTGGCAAGATAGATAGAAGCACCGGATCTGTCATAGCTTTTGGCAACTTGGACTGGAAAAACGTTCCCATCGCACAAGACTTAGAAAAAATAGCCAAAACCAAGGCAATCATAGAAAACGACGCAAAACTAGCCGCCCTCTCTGAGGCGAGAGCCTTAAATCCACCACGAGCAAAAGTCGTATACCTAACCGTTAGCACAGGGATTGGTAGCGGAACTGTCATTAATAATGTATTAGATCCAGATCTAATAGATGCAGAGGTTGGACACATGCTATTCGAAAGAGATGGTGAACTTGTTAAGTGGCAATCTTTTGCGAGTGGCAAAGCTATAGTCAAACGATTTGGCAAGCTAGCCAGCGAAATAGATGATCCAAAAATATGGCAAATTATAAGTCGTGATCTTGCAATTGGGATTATAGATATAGTAGCCAATATCCAGCCAGATATCATCATCATAGGCGGTGGAGTCGGTAGCCACTTTCATAAGTACGGAGATATCCTCAATACTGAGCTCAAGCAATACGAAAGTCCCATGGTGCCAATACCCGCGGTCGTAGGCGCAAAACACCCAGAAGAAGCCGTAATCCACGGCTGTTATCAACTAATTCTTGACCACTTACAGAAAAGTGATTGATTTCGATCAGTTATTATCTCTAGTATCGAGAGATTTTCCGAGTATAAAATTCAAGAGCGATACTCGCTTCGCCTGGTCTCCAGCCACAAACTCCGTACAATACAACTACTCAGGCGTCAGCACGGATAGCTACTCATTATTACATGAACTATCCCATGCACTCCTAGGGCACTCAAACTACACTAGAGATTTTGAACTAATAAGAATAGAGACCGAGGCATGGAATCAGGCTCGATTACTGGCGCGTAAATATGAAATATCTATAGATCAGGACTATATACAAGACTGCATCGACACATACAGGGAATGGCTACACAGCAGGAGCCGTTGCCCACAATGTAATAACTCAGGGGTACAGATAGAACCAAACCATAACTATAAATGCACAAACTGTGGGCAAATATGGCAAGTTTCCAATTCTAGGCTATGTAGATCCTACAGATCCACAAGCGAGCATTAATTCTCTTCTAGAGTATAGCCTCTTGGCACATCAATACCATAGTCATTGCTCACATACGAACCGCTGTTCTCTACCCGTGAGTTATTAGATACTAGGTTGTAATCTACTGTAACCACAGATAAGACTTGCGATAACACAACGCCTATAGACAAGCCTATGATCAGCATTACTAGCCCATCAACCACTCTGCTGACATAAGAATCTTTACTGACGACATTATAATAATCCATAATCAACTCCAAAATACATATTAGCTTGGCAAAAATAGACAGATACATCTCGACCCATAAATGAAATTATGAGTCGAATCTATCGGCCTTAGGCTTCTTTCTTCGTCCTACGGCTAATTCGGCCACCTTTTGCACCAGCAATCCTTGCGAGTTCACGGTTAGCGGCAAATCCACCAGTAGTACTCTTCTTGCCACCCATTGCACCAATACGTGCATAAAAATCAGCACCGTGCCTTGTTACATTTGTCTTTGCTGCAGCTTTGCCACCATTCTTTGTTCCGGCCATGTTCTTCTCCTTATATCTTTTATAAATAACACCTCGACAGAAAATATAAAGGGTCCTCCAGATATACTATCTGAAGAACCCTCATCAATTCCCTATTGATTATGCTTATAATAGCACAAGCTTAAACATAAGTCAATACTAATCGTGCTTAATTATAGCTACTATAACCTCAAACTATAAATTCTGGACATAATACCTAGGTTAGACGCTATACGAACAAAGAATAGGAAAAAAGCTCTCCTGTAAGGAGAGCTTTTTTATAATTCGGCATCCCAAGGTCAAGCAAAGCCTTGCTTGACCGGCTATCTTCTATAGTTTTCCTCTGGGAAAATAGCACGATGCCGCCCATAGTTAATACTTTCAGTCAGTCAATAGAAAAAAGCCCTCCTGTAAGGAGAGCTTTTTTATAATTCGGCATCGTGCTATTTTCCCAGGCCTTGATTTGCCAAGTATAGTAACCGCTGAGAGGCTTAACTGCTGTGTTCGGAATGGTTACAGGTGTTTCCCTCACGCCATGGACACCGAAAGAAGGTCACAATAAGCACTTTGCAAACTGATATAATCCGATCAGGCGATGGTCATATTGCTACCTTTTTTCGACATCCATTTTTTACGATATGATGCCAGTTTTAGATAATTCAAAAGTCAAGAAATGTTTTCTTTACAAAGGTGTTGGCAATAATACCAACAATAACTAGTCAAAGTCAATTTTGACTCTTCTATATCTGTAACGAGACAAGACATAGAAGAGTTCATAAAAAGTCGATGGATCTATTAGTACGCTTCAGCTATACACGTTGCCATGCTTACACCTTGCGCCTATCAACCTGATAGTCTTTCAGGGATCTCATAGGGAAACCTAATCTTGAAGTCAGTTTCGCGCTTAATATGCTTTCAGCGCTTATCTGTTCCGTACGTAGCTACCCGGCCATGCTCTTGGTAGAACAACCGGTACACCAGAGGTACGTTCAACCCGGTCCTCTCGTACTAGGGTCAAATCCTCTCAAAT
>JAGQMT010000046.1 GCA_020428565.1 Candidatus Saccharimonadota bacterium
CAATCTAGTAGCCGTTATCTCTGACGGTTCTGCGGTACTTGGACTAGGTGATATTGGACCACATGGTGCTATGCCTGTTATGGAAGGCAAAGCGATGCTTTTTAAGCATTTTGCCGATATTGATGCTGTACCGATTGTTCTTGACGTACACGACACAGAAGGCATAATATCAGCAATCAAGGCCATAGCTCCTTCTTTTGGAGGCATTAATCTAGAAGACATAGCTGCTCCAAAGTGTTTTGAGATAGAAGAAAGACTAAAGGCAGAATTGAACATACCCGTCATGCACGACGACCAGCACGGCACAGCCATAGTTACGCTAGCCGGCCTAATCAATGCAGCTAAAGTTACTGGCCGAAACTTAGACGACACCAGAATAGTCGTCGTTGGTGCTGGCGCTGCAGGAACGGCAATCGTCAAACTGCTTAGTCTGTATACTGACGCAGAGATCATAGCCGTCGATAGCAAAGGAATTATTAGTCAAGATCGATCAGACATCAATGAAGAGAAGCGCGCCTTACTCAACTACACTAATCCAGAAAATATCAATGGTTCACTAGAACACGCCCTGACAAGTGCAGATATTTTCATCGGCGTCTCCAAGGCCGGACTACTTACTCGTGAGATGATCAAAATAATGTCACACGATCCCATAATCTTCGCCATGGCCAATCCCGAACCTGAAATCTTACCTGACCTAGCCAAAGAAGCGGGCGCAGCAGTTGTCGCAACAGGCAGAAGTGATTTTCCCAATCAAGTCAATAATTCCTTGGGATTTCCGGGTATATTTAGAGGTGCCCTAGATAATGGTGTAAACCAAATCACTGATAAACATAAAATAGCCGCTGCCGAAGCACTTGCAAACTTGGTAACCGAGCCAACCGCATCTAGGATAATTCCCGGACCGTTTGACGAAGGCGTCGTACAGGCCGTAGCTGGTGTATTTGCCAAAACCGAAGAAGTCTAGCTTAAATTGCATAGAGGCATGACAAATGAACATCAAAAAGTACTGATTGATTGGTACTTATATACCAGAACAGAGGACCCAAAAGCTCCACGTTTTTGCCTATAACTCCTTACTCTTGATATATGCTTTTGTTGCATTTACAGTCATAATACTGGCCAGTAGTGCGCTCTACGCATTGGATGCACTAGGGGTAGTGCTAGTCGCATATACCGCACTGGTCTCGATACTATGGCCTGTATTATCTTTCATACTCATGGTGATCTGTGCCGTAAATTACTTTCGGAAAAAACAGCACTTACAGATCAGATACAATCAGAATCCTACGACTAGGACAACAATCACGGTGATGACAAGCACAATATGGCGGGGAGAGGCTCGAGAACATTCTCGGACATGTCATACCGACAAAACCCTCTCCGCCATGTGACTGCAATATTCACTCACTCTATCCACCCAAGCATCATTTTGTCGCTAAAACCACTATCGATTACTAAGACTTTTTAACCATTTCTATTTCTGGCAATAGTTTGATGCCCTGTTATCATCATACTGTTCTGGAGTTTCTATACCTGTTTTCTCAAAACCATATTTTTCATATAGTCTAATTGCTCTTTCGTTATAACTTACCACGTGCAAATATATGTCTTCGCTAGTTCCGTGCCAATCCAGAGTATTTTGCAATAATAGACTACCTATACCCATATTTTGATATTCAGGATCTACATAAAGCGCACCGACACGATGTCAAGCTCCCATTTTCCCGAACACCGCATACACTCTAGACTTAGGTTTGCTTAGGCTTTTAGCATAGTCTCTCGGTGACAACTTTAAAGACGTATGGATACGCCCATTGTTGTAATACGCTATAGCATTGGCTATGCCAATATATAACTCGTCTATATTCTGGTAGTTGGCCAATGAACCAAGTTCTTCCTTTATGCTCTTTATACATCTTTCCATGTACCCATTCTGCCAGGGTCTACCGGGGTGGCTGGCACTTAAGGCTATGTTAAATCTTTGGCATGTGTCTTGATGTCTTTGGCTTAAATACTCACTTCACTTGTCATTAGCTCAGACTTATCCTTAGCCAAATAAGTCGAACTACTGAACATAACATCTAGGCGCTCTCCGATGTCGGTAATCTCACGATGAAAGTGCTCGATATTTTGCTCTGTCCATGTCCTATTCATAGCAGAACAAAGTTCGTCAAACAAAGTAATGTACTCTGGCGTATATTGCTCAACACCAGCTCTGTACTCAGTCATCTTCCGTTCGTATTTTGCACCATTAATCATGGCAATACCGTAGATTGCTCGCATTGCCATCTTGGATATCCATCTAGAATTAGTGCTTATCCTATCTTCAGAAAAAGCCCAATCAACATGACCGCATAACCCACCGTTAAGCAGCCTCACCAACTCAAGCTTTGTGTCCGGAACGGCAAAAGACAGGTCATAAGATTTGTCTCCCAGTACCTGAATTGCATCCGTAGCTAGTATAAATACAGATTTTTGCTTTTGAGCTTTATGGATATCATCCTCAGACAATGCAAAGACATCAAGTCTAGTAATACCTAGATTTTGCCATTTGGGCTCTAATTCTGCTAAACGTTCCTGTAGCTCGGATGCTTGACCACGTTCAATGCCACTCTTGATGATGGCTACAAAATCAGCATCACTAGAGCCTGGTCGAAAATCACCCCTGGGAATACTACCCTCCCAAAATAAAGCTCCTATATTACCTGAGCCGTAAGCTTGCTCTACCTTATCCCAGATATCATTAGGTAAAGGCAAGTAGTCTTCAGGGATTTTTTCTAATCTGGCAAGGTTTTCTATATTTAGCATATCTGCATCACCGACATTAATTTCCATGATTAAAATTATACACTAAACATAGTTGACCACAACAGAGTAGTGACCTTAAGCCAAGGTAGCTTGTTCCATAAAAAACTCTGCGTTGACCAAACATTCTTCAATCGTTAATCTCTAATCCCCAATCATTGTCTTGCACTAGCCGACAACACGGTAGACCTCTTCTAGAGTAGTCTCTCCAGCGATAACCTTGAGAATACCCTTTTGCTCCATGGTAAGCATGCCATCTTTTGAAGCAGCGGCCTCTAATTGCTGTGCGGTTAGAGTTTCTGGCGGATTTTCTAACAGATTTCGCACCGTATTAGTCATCCTAAACTGCTCACGTAATACGATTCTGCCTGAATAGCCATACGGATTCTCTGGTGACGTGCCCGCATCATACAATTTGAGCCCCTCTAGATTAGGCTTGGCAACAGACTCTGGAAAGCCACTGACAACTTCATAAATCTTGCGAAGCTCCACCTCTGTAGGGTCACGCTGAATCTTTAAAGCGTCGTCTAGTTTGCGGACTAACCTCTGACCCATTACTAATCTAATAGCTGAGACAAACAGTGGGTTTTTGCCAATTATTTCCTCCATCCTAACTAGAGCAGCTGCGGCAGATGAGGCGTGGAATGTACTAAGCACTAAATGCCCGGTCATTGAGGCCTGCAACGCAGTTTTGGCTGTTTCGTTATCACGAATCTCACCAACCATTACGATATCTGGATCCAGGCGTAATACAGCCCTAAGTTTTGAGGCAAAACTACCATCATTTCCCGCAGCATTCGTATCAACTGGAATTTGAGATATACCCGCGAACTGATACTCTACAGGGTCTTCGATTGTGATGATTTTACGCTCTTCGCTATTTAATGTATTCAGAATAGAATACATAGTCGTAGTCTTACCCGAACCAGTAGGACCAACGACTAATACTAAGCCACTGGGCTTTTCTATGACGGCATCAACGTCGGCTCGCTCCTCGGGCGTCAATCCTAATCTATCTAGTGAGTAGCTATCCTGATCCATATTAAACAATCGCATCACCACATCCACGCCATTGACGGTCGGTACGGTCTCTAAACGAACGTTAACCTTGACCACCCTACCATCAGCCATCTTAAGATCCTGTGAAATATGACCCTGTTGGGCATCAGGATCGGCGCTTGATATATTACCAGCACTCGCAATGACCCCTAGTAGTGTCCTATACCTATCATGGTTCAGTGTGCCAATTGGATGTAAAACACCGTCAATCCTAAAGCGCAAACGTACTTCATTTCGCTGTGCTTCAATATGAATATCACTGGCGTTTAGATTATGAGCCTGCTCAACTAAGTACGCTAGCATGTCGTCGGGACGAATCTCTAACAACATCCGGGAAACCCTCTGTACTAGCCCCTCGTCAGTTGCAGTATCCTTGATATTTATATCTTCATAAACAACTTTTTTAGGCGGATCATACAATAACATATAATCCCTGTAACCAGCATCGGATATTAAAGCGAACTCTATTTGATAGTCACTAAAGCGCTGTGCTATTTGCTTCATAGTTGCCTGTGAGGTAGTATTCGTGACACCGAATACTACCTTTTTCTGCTCTACGGTCAACGGTATCATACGAGACTGATGAAGCTCAGTTACACTCAAGAATTGTAGATAAAGCTGTCTGTTCGGCATCTTGGTCGTATCAATATATTGCATATTTAGAATATGCGCTCGTCGAGCCGTGTTTTGCTCTTCTATTAATCTTCCATCCTGTGCCATTTGATTATTATTATACCTACTTTTGCCGAAGACTCAAGCCGTCTATGTTTTGGCCAATCTTCTGATTGTCATATTATGTATGTATGCGAAAAATATATATCATAGCTCACGATATGCGAAGCACTCATAACGTCGGTTCATTATTCAGGACGGCTGAAGGGCTAGGTATTGATAAGTTATTCCTAACTGGATATACACCATACCCCAAGACCATTGCCGACACCAGATTACCCCATATTGCCAACAAACTTGATAGCCAAATTCAAAAAACCTCCCTAAATGCTCAACACAGTCTAGATTGGCAGTATCAAGAAAGTGTCAAGGATGTCATTGCTAGTTTGAGGAAAGCTGGGGTTAAGATTGTAGCACTTGAGCAAACCGACACTGCTGTTGCTCTGCATAGATACCAAACACAAGGCGATATTGCCATCATCTTGGGTACAGAAGTCACTGGTCTACCAAAAGAGATATTACAACTGACAGACGAACAAATCATCATACCGATGTTCGGCAAAAAAGAATCATTTAATGTTGTCCAGGCCGCCGCCATGGCTATGTATCAACTACGCTTCTATTAAACCAAAACAAAATATTTTCAAAT
>JAGQMT010000047.1 GCA_020428565.1 Candidatus Saccharimonadota bacterium
TCGTTCGGAGGGTAGCCATAGTCAGCGAATTGTTTATGACGATGTGTTTAAGGGGCGGATGGAGGTTCCAGAGAACGATTTGGATGTACCGCTGATTAAATCAGATGAGTATCGGTTGCCTACTTATCATTTGGCACATGTAGTTGATGATTATTTGATGCAAATTACCAAGGTATTTCGTAGCGATGAGTGGTTGCCGTCTACGGCTCTGCATATTGAGCTGTCACAGGCCCTAGGGCATCGGCCGTTTGTTTATGGTCATTTCGCACCAATTTCTATACTAGATAGTAACGGTGGTGGTAAGCGCAAACTCTCTAAGCGCAAAGATGATCAGGCTGATGTGCAATATTGGATCAAAGCGGGGTATCCTATAGAGGCTGTCAAGGCTTATTTGCTTGGTTTGGCAAACTCTAACTTTGAGGATTGGTACCGAGAGCATCCAGATAGTTCGGTAGAAGACTTCCCTGTTAGTATCAAAAAATTATCGGCGAGTCGCGCGCCACTGCTTGATATGGCTAAGCTAGAAGATTATGCCAAGGATTACATTGCGCGGTTGCCTCAGGCAGAGTTCAATCAGGCGATTATAGACTGTGCTGACGGTGAATTTTTGCAAGCGTTGCAGTCGGATATGGATTATACTAATCGGGTTTTGTCGATTGAGCGTGATGGACCAAAACCACGCAAAGATATTGCAATGTGGAGCCAAGGTTTCGACCAGTATGGGTATTTTTTTGATGATATTTTTGCCAAGGATTTTCAGGCGCAAGGAGCCAGCGAGTTTTTGGCTGATTTTGATGCCGAGACGTTGGCGTCTGCAAAGTTGGGCTTGCTGAGTACTTATGATTTGGCTGATGATCAACAGACTTGGTTTGATAAGCTAAAGGCTGTTGCTGAGCAAAATGGATTTGCCACGGACAACAAGGCTTACAAGTCTAATCCTGACGTTTTCAAGGGTAATGTGGCTGATTTTGCCCGGATTATCCGTGTGAGTTTGACGGGCAAAAACCGCACGCCTGACCTGTGGACAATTATGCGAGTTATGGGTGCTGACCGAGTATCTGCTAGACTCAAAACAGCTTAAATTTGACAAATACTGTTAAAGTGTGATATAATAAAAAGATAAGGTGTTGATGCTCTACGTCTTACATCGAGCTGGCGATTTTTAGCAGTTGGTCAGAGTTTAGCTCTGAGTCACCTGCGATGTCATACCAGACTCCACCGTCGACCCATGTGGCATTGTTGTCGCCGTACAGGTAGATTGTCCTACCCTTGTTTTCGTAGGTTTGGACTTGGCTGGTTTTGGTTGAGACGTAGCTACTTAGTAGTGCGTCGCTGTTCCAGGTGGTCTCCTTCTGAGTGATGGTGAAGTTGCGTTCATCGCTATTGGAGGCGAATTTGACGGTAACTTGACCAGGGTCATATTGGATTTGATGGCTTAGTGTGAAGCCCGAAGGTTGGTATGATGGCAAACTCGCATTGATGCCAGCTTTGGCTGTAGCATATTTCATAGATAGGTTGGCGATATTTTGATAGCCATAAAATCCAACTAGTAGTAATAAGGCCAATGCACCCGCGCCGTAACTGAGAGCCTTCTTTTTGAAAGGGCTGAGCGAGCTGGTTTTGCGCTGTTTTTTGCTTTTGGCAAGCGGTTGGTTGTGTGATTGGGCATTGCGTAAGCCCTGTTCTAAGACTGCACTGAGTTGGTTTTGGTGAATTGGCTTAGCTACGGCCTGGGCGGGTTTAGCTGTGCGTCTTGCGGTTGGTCGTTTGGGCATGGCTGGGGCTGGTTGTACTGGTAGATTAGCTACTTTGACTGGTTGATGGGCGGGTTTTGATTTGGCTACAGGCGACAAAGTGTTGGTAAATTTTGATACTAGTGGGCTTTTTTTGGCGGTCGCTGCTCTGCTCTGCCTAGCTATATCTAAGCCGATTCTTGGTACGGTCATTGGGGATGAATGCTGGGATACTATATTCGTTATGGGTGATTCTACGGGTTTTGATTTGTGCTGAATCGCTGGTGCTTTGGTGGGTCGTTTGACGGCTTTGCGCATCAGGGTTTGACTTCTGGAAGTTGTCCGACGGTTGATATTGTTGGCTATGCTTGGAGAACGTGAAATATCACTCATGTTAGGTTTAGCTTGTGTAGTCTTGGGTGATACCCTAGGGCTTGAATGGTTAGGTGTTATTGACTTATTAATCACCTTTCCAGTCTTGGTGTCGTACAGCTTGCCATTAATCTCTACTGTAGTTGAGTGTTTGGATTTGATCACTTATACCCCGTTGATTAGTTCTTTGTAATTTATGCCCTATTAGGGACATTTGAAGGTCAAATAAATAGTTTTAAGCCTAACGCTTATGTACTATCTTAACGCTTTTGCTATAAGGTTTGCAAGTGAATTTCAGTAAAATCTCAATATGTTTATTGTATAGTTGACTTTCGCTTGCCGAGTTTTGGTTGGTGGGGTGTAGCTTGAGCGCATTTTATGGTATAAATATATGTGATAGATGATAAATATAAATAGACGATTGAGTTAAGACTATATGCAAATGGATTTTTTGGACCCACGAAGAAAGAAAGCTCATAAACAGAGATTGTTTCTAGGGTATTTTTTGATGTCTATAGCGATTCTCTTGGGGACAGTGTTGGTGATGCATCTGGCTTTTGGGTTTGATGTTGACCGTAAGACTGGTGAATTGGTCCAAAACGGTACGCTTTATGTAGACTCGAAGCCAAAAGGCGCAAAGGTGTTTATTAACAATATAGAACAGCGAGGGCGTACGGACACGAGGTTGGTTCTGCCGGCTGGGGCGTATGCTCTGCGTATTGAGGCATCTGGCTACAGAAATTGGGAAAAGACAATTGACCTAGATGGCGGTGAGATAGAAAGAATAACTTATCCATATCTTGTCCCCAATGAGTTTGTGACGACTGATGTTGTAACCTATGCTTCTCAGCCAGTTATATCGACGCAGAGTCCTGATAGGCGATGGTTATTGACTATGAGTGCGTATATGGATTTGACATTTGATGTTGTGGATCTGAGTGATGTTAAAAAGGCGCCTACTCAGCTGGTTGTGCCTACAAGCTTGTTTGTGGGTGGTTTTGGCGCTAATGATACACTTGAGGTGGTCGAGTGGTCTACTAATAATAGAAATATATTGATGAAGTGGATTGGTCAGGATCAAACGAGGTTTATAGTACTAGACCGAGAGGATCCTGCCCAAAGTATTGATATCAATACGGTTTTTGGTATTAGTCCTGTGGTGGTTAGTCTCAAGAATAAGCGGTCGGATCAATTCTATTATATGGAGGCGGTGCCTGGAGTGCTGAGAGTAGCGAATAGCAAAAACAAGACGATATCGGCGCCAATCTTGGAACAGGTCATTGATTATAAGACCTATGGTGATGATATTGTGTTGTTTGCGACCAAAAAAGACGTTGATGCAGGGCGTGCGAAGTATGTGATATACGATGGTAGTCAGGCTTATGATCTCAAGAACGTTGCCGAGTCTGATTATTATCCGATGGATGTATCCAAATATGATAACGAGTGGTATTACGTAATTGGCGCACGGTACGAGGGTAATACCTTTGTCTACAAAAATCCCCTAAAATATCTCAAGAGTGATACTCATGAATCTGTAAATGTTGAGGCAATTATTCGGTTGGCGAATCCTAGGTATATTTCGTTTTCTGCCAATACTCAGTTTATTGGTGTGCAAGGTGGTAGCGAGATTATGTCCTTTGATTTAGAGAAGGAACATTATTATAGGGTCAAACTCAAGGTTGGCGTACCGGAGGATTATCAGGTTCGATGGATGGATGGGCGTCGGTATGTTTATAGTGTGGCTGGGCAGTCTTATATTCTTGATTATGATGGTTCAAATGAACAGACTTTGGTGAGTTCTGACTATGAGGCGGGGCCGTTCTTTGACCGTGATTATGATAATGTCTTTACGATCGAAGATTCTAAGTCAACAGCTGGTCAAAAGGCCTTGACGATGACAGTCATCGATAATAGCTAGGGCGATAAATAGATTTGGCTAGATTGGGTAGATTTGGCTAGAAGATCCAGTTCCACATGCGTGACCAGAGTGACTGTGGGTTGCCTGCAAGGGTTTCTGGAGTTTCTTGGATGCTAGGTGCGGTGCTGGCTAGGTTGTTTGTTGGGTCGGGGCTGATTTGTTCACCCCACACGACTAGTCGATTCAAGGTCGTGCCGGGTGGGTCACATGTGATGAGGGCCATAGTGCTTTCTTTGCCAGGTACGGCATTTAGCACGCTGACATTACTTGGTGTGACGACTTCTTTTTTGAATATTTTGTAGACGTAGCGTACGCCGTCTTTTTCTATATAAAATGTATCGTTTTCTTCGAGTCGGCTAAGGAGTACAAATGCGAATTTGTATTTGCCTTTGTTGAGGATATTGTTGCTCGAATGACCAAAGATCGCGCCGTTGCCCTTTTCTCCTGGATTGGCGGTGGTGACGTAGTGGACTACACCGCGTTCGAGGCCCTCTTGGACGTCGGCTTCTTCGACGGTTTTTACATCATAGACTACGGGTAATTCTACGTTAATTTTGGGGATGATTAGCTTTGGGTCGCTACCGACAGCTCCTGTGATGCCATTGGATATGAGTGGTGTCGAGCTGACGTTTTTGCTTGGCGTGATAAATGGAGCTATGAATCGTTCGTTGAAGAAGCCAAATAATAACAAACACACTGTGAAAGCACCTACGCCTAACCCAAATAGCAAAGATTTTAGGTGTTGTTGGCGTGATAATTTGCCTCTGGTGTCTACTTTTGAGATGATTTTTTGCTTGAGGTCGGCTACGCTTTGGGGCTTGGTATTGCTAGGATTATTGGGATTGATAAATCCTTGATGTGTCACACTGCCTTGGTTGACTGGATGGCTTGGTTGTTGGCTAGGTATGTGTCCGGCGTATGGCTTGCCATTGCCTTGGGCGCTGTAGAACTCGTTCCAGACCTCGTGTTTTTCTTTGTCTGGTAATTTCTCGTAGTATTGATGCCACTCTGTCTGTATGTCGGCAAATGATTTGCCAGATGTGGCTAAGCTGGCCATGAACTTCTGATGTTTACTACGTTCGGCTGGCTCTTCTTGGATGCTTTCTATGGCTTCTGATACGACATCGGGTTCATTG
>JAGQMT010000048.1 GCA_020428565.1 Candidatus Saccharimonadota bacterium
AAACCATTAGATCCACGCAAAATTACCCTAGACGAAGCCAAAGAATTATACGCCGCCAAGCTACAAGCGGAGGCAGAGAAGCAAATCGCCACCTTTGACAACGGCATCCAAATCCTCAATGGTCGCTATGGACCATACATAACCAATGGCAAAAAGAACGCCAAGATTCCCAAGGACACCGAACCAAAGACCATCACCGCCGAAGAGGCCAAGAAGTTATTAGACGAATCCCCCGAAAAAAAGAGTCGCTTCACTCGCAAAAAGAAATAACTTACACGCCCCAACTATCCCTAAAATAAAATAAGCCCATGCAATTATCACATGGGCCTATTATTATACAAGACAATGATTTATTTTAAGCTAACTTTGACACCATTAGAAAAATCAATATTTACTACAATTATACACTGTTTATAGGGTGTTGGCAAATAGATGTTTTGATAATTTATCATAAACAGTATATGCTTTTTGCGCCAATTACTGCTAAAATAAACATAAGATAAAAAATAATCACATAATCTGTTTGACAATTAAAAATTAAACTGTTAGAATAATGTTTAGAAAACAAATCACTTTAATAGATTATAACTGAAGGAGAGATTGACTATATGGCCGAGAACTCAGCCCAGAACAACATACCAAGCATTAGCGCAGTCGTAGCAACCGTCATTGGAAGCATTGAACGAGAACGAGAACAAGAGATCATCTCACGTCGCTTTGGACTTTATGACCGCAAAGAAACCCTAGAGCAAATCGGCGAGCTACTTGGCATCACCAGAGAAAGAGTCCGACAATTAGAGAAAGTCGTTATCACCAAACTAAGACAAAGCGCCGACAAAGGCGACTTTGCCGAACTCCTCAAGTTACAAGAAGCGTATGTTCAAAACTTACACGAGATGGGTATGCTTGCCAGAGTTAGCGACCTATCAGCTAGACTTACAAAGGACAACACCAAGATTGACCAAGCTCAAGTATCATTTCTAGCTATGCTATCACCAAAACTTATCGTCCTAGACGAAAACGATTTTTATTTCCACGCTGTGGCTATCAAGTCAGAGCACAAAGACGCTACAGATATCAAAAAACAAGTAGATGAAGTAGTTAAAGTCATCAAAAATATCGGTGAACCAATCGGCATAGACAAAATAGCCGAACAACTCAAGCAAACGAGCGTTGCACATACCCGTGCACTTGCTAGCGTTAGCAAAAAAGTCGCTACCCTAAACGGTCGCTGGGGACTAGTAAAGTGGCCAATGGTCAACCCCAAGAATATTAGGGATAAAATATATGTCATCCTATTCGAAAACGGCAAGCCACTACACTTCAATGACATATCCGAAGCTATAAAAGCGTCCAGCTTCAAACGTCGTGATGTCACTACTCAAGCAATTCACAACGAACTGATCAAAGATGACCGTTTTATACTCATCGGTCGTGGAATCTACGCACTCAAAGAGTGGGGCTACAACAAAGGCACAGTAGCGGACATTATCGCCGACATTCTCGCCAAAGCCAACGAACCACTCCATCGTGACGAAATCGTCAAACGAGTACTCAAAAAACGCCAAGTCAAAGAGACTACAATCTTGCTCAACCTACAGGGCAAAGCCCAGTTCAAGCGTGTCGCCAAGGCAACCTACCAACTCGTCACCACCTAATACTTATACACCAAAAATCTATACGCCAACGGTCTTGTGTTCGAGGTGTTTTAATACTTAATGCTTAATACTTCACTCTAACTGCTGTATACTACTACACAGAGCTTATGGCTTGATTGTTTTGTATTTCACTATTATTGATTCAATTAAACCGTAACTAAACAGGTATATGTAGATGATATTCAACACAAACAAACGCATTCATGAAGTAGACGATATCCTACTACTGCTAGAAATACCCCGAACCAACGACAAAAAGGAACTGGCGGCCGAACAGATGCTAGCCAGCTTACACGGCATACTCAAAAACAAAAAAGAGCTTAAAGCCGACGGCGGTATGCAAGACCACATATCACTCGAGATAGCCGCTATCAACCAGCGGATTAGATTTTATATCTGGGCACCCAGACACCTTCAGGCTTTTGTAGAAGGCCAAATCTATGCCCAATACCCATCCGTTCAAATTATCGAACAAACCGAAGATTATTCCAAACGCAACCTAGACCATGATGTCATCTTGACCAGTGAACTAATCCTAACCGACAACGAAACTATCCCCATCAAAACATTCCCAAGCTTCGAAGTGGATCCATTGGCCGCCATCACGGCCACACTCGCCAAACTCGATGAACCCGGCGAAGAAGCATGGATTCAGATTGTGGCTCGACCAATATCCGATGATTGGCACAAGCGTGGTTCCAAGATGATAAAACAGATAGAAGGCGGCAGTGGATTTGGTGGTAATGTTGGTACTTACGTCGGACAATTATTTGAAGCCCTCGCCAAACCACCAGAAGCAATCGAAAAATCCGCCCCCGAACTATCAGAGCGCGATAAAACGCGTATTCGTTCAATCGAAGAGAAAGGCACAAAACTAGGCTACCAAGTCAAAATCCGCCTCATTTATGCAGGACCCAAAGAACATCTCGCTAAACTACGCATGCAAGCCATTCAAGGTGCTTTCAAGCAGTTCAACACCACCAATCTCAACGGCTTCCAAACAAAAGGCAACACCTTTAGTCGTGAGAAATTGATAGAATATCAGACTCGCTACTTTGCCGATAGTGGATATATCCTCAATATCGAAGAGCTAGCCAGTCTATTCCATCTACCACACACCTCTGTAGAAACCCCGAACATCGTCTGGGCCAGTACCAAAACTGCCGAACCACCATCCAATATTCCAGTCCTCAAGCCTGGTGGCGAACGAGATATCAGTCTGTTTGGTGTCACAAATTTTCGTGGTACCAATACGGTGTTTGGCAGTTACCGCTTCGACCGCAGTAGACATTTATATATCATCGGCCAAACGGGCGTTGGCAAAAGTGGACTACTGCAATTACTAACGCTGTCCGACATTTTCTATGATCAAGGATTTTGTATCATCGACCCCCATGGTGACTACGCAGAGGACATGATTAGCTTCATACCAGAGCGTCGTATCAATGACGTCGTCTACTTCAATCCGGCCGACTTTGACCACCCAATCGGATTCAATCCGCTAGAAGTTACCGATCCTAGCTTCAAAACCCACATCAGCTCCGAGATAGTTGGTGTGCTTAAACGCATGTTTGATTCGTGGGGCCCAAGACTAGAGTACATTCTCCGCTATACCTTACTAGCACTATTAGACTACCCCAATTCCACCATGCTAGATATTACTCGCATGCTAACCGAAAAGAAGTTCCGCAATGATGCGATTGGATACATAACCGACCCAGTGGTCAAAACTTTTTGGACGGTAGAATTTGCCAGTTGGAACGATAAATTCGCCGCCGAAGCCGTCGCCCCAGTACTGAACAAAATCGGCGCCTTTGTTGCTAATCCAATGATTAGAAACATCATTGGACAAACCAATAGCACCTTCAATATTAGAGAAATCATGGATTCAGGCAAAATCCTGATCGTCAACCTTAGCCGAGGCTTGGTCGGCGAAGATAACGCCGCAATACTAGGTTCCTTGATGGTCACCAAGATCCAACTAGCGGCCATGAGCAGGGCAGACATGCTATTAGAGAACAGACGACCATTTTACCTCTATGTTGACGAATTCCAGAACTTTGCCACCGACTCTTTTGCCGTCATTTTATCCGAAGCCCGCAAATATGCTCTCAACCTCACTGTAGCCAACCAATATGTATCACAGATGGATCCTGCGGTGCGTGATGCCGTATTCGGTAACGTTGGCTCAATGATATCCTTTAGGGTTGGCGCTGACGATTCAGCGTTTCTTGCCAAGTATTTTGCACCTCAATTCGAACCTAATGACATTATGACTCTCAATAACCGTACTTTTGTAGCCACCATGACAATTCAAGGCGAAAAATCAATTGCTTTTAGTGGCTCAACGCTGAAATTCCCGCCCAAACAGAACGATCTCACTGCGCAAATCATCGAACACTCTAGACAACATTACACTCAACCAAAAGCAGAGGTAGAATCACGAATCAGTCAGAACATGGGGACGTCACCAGCCTATCAGACGGCCACAGGCCAAAATATTCCCAAATCATCATCAGATACGCAACCAAACACTACGCCACCCAAGCAAAAGCCACAAGCCGACAAACCTCAGGCCACTCCATTGCCAATCAATCCTCTCACAGCCATCCTAAAGGCCAACAATAAGCCAGTGGATGTCTTATCGACGGAAGAAGACACTGAAGATACTAACGATAAATCTCAAGCCTCTGCAATAAAAAACCCAAGTCACACAGCACCAGATAAGGAGAAGGCCGAGCAATCTTCAGCACCAACACCCCAAAAGCGTAAACGCACAAGGACAAGACGCAAAAAACAAACAAATAACGAACTTAATACAGCCAGCACCGAACAGGCAAAAGAAACAAAAAGTCCTACTAACAAAGCCCAGCCAAAGCAACCATCACCAACCCCAGAACCAAAAGACGACAAGATGAGTCAGGGCATCGAGCACGAAATAAAGCTGAGATAAGTAGATGACTGGATTTCATACTACAAGGAGTAGGGTAGATGATAAGATTCAAAAAAATAAATATACCATTACCAAACATTTTACGAACATTAGACATAGCAAAAATACTTAATATATCAACATAAATTATCTAAATAACCAAAACTTCATAATATAAACCCAATCAGCCAAACAATTAGTAAACGATGTGAATAGGGCACTAAATCATAACAATTCAAGGCTGCAAACATAGGCCATAGCAAATGCTACATAGATAATCCGGGGGATACACACAACGTCGTACAATGCACATTTTGCGACGCTGATATACTGCTGATAGATGATTACCAATACGTTCCCTGCAGGGGACTAAATCTACAAAACCCGATTAAACACACATGCAACCAAATTTAATCCCTATAAACATAGCGCCTATGCCTGTAATAACGAGTTCGATATATTAACCCATAATACTTCACGCGTCATGCGCTACCACCAAGCAACCATTTAATC
>JAGQMT010000049.1:0-3273 GCA_020428565.1 Candidatus Saccharimonadota bacterium
AACATAAACTCTGGGTAATCATCCTCCATATCTAAACTACCGGGGCCATAGTCTGCAACATCGTGCCCTAGCTCGGTTAGATATTGTTTAATAGATTCATACATACCATCAGATGCAAGTCCTGCATGATCTGTCGCAATAGCAATTTTCATAGTTACTCCTAAAGTCTACTGATGTATATGGCCATGGCTATCAGTAGAGTGCGAAGCACGACCTTTTGCCTTGAGACTTTTGCCAGTATCAGCAACCACTTCTACCAAGCGATTACTATAGCCCCATTCATTGTCATACCAAACCATAATTTTGGCTAGGTTACCACCAACAACCTTAGTCAATAACAAATCGACAATACCAGAATGGCTATTACCGATATAGTCACTGCTGACCAATGGATCCTCGCTAACACCTAAAATTCCCTGGTAATAAGGTTCTTTAGCAGCCTTCCTAAAGACATCATTGATCTCTTCTACTGTTGTATCACGCTTAAATAACACCGTTATATCGCTAATAGACACAACTGGCGTTGGTACACGCACACTAAGGCCGTCAAACTTGCCCTCTAGGTTTGGAAGTGTCTTCGTGACAGCAATTGCCGCCCCTGTGGTGGTAGGCACGATATTTTCGGCAGCATTGCGACCTTCTCGCAAATCTTTAGCTGGGGCATCTTGCAAAGCCTGACTTGCAGTATAGCTATGTACGGTGGTCAAAAGTGACTTTTCTACGCCAAACTCTGCATCCAAAATTGCCATAACCGCCCCCAACGAGTTTGTCGTACAAGACGCATTGCTGATAATTTCAGTGGCACCTTCCAGCTTGTCGTCATTGGCGCCTAGAACAATAGTATCAACTCCATCGCTCTTGGTTGGACCAGATATAATGACTCGCTTAGCACCAGCCTTGATATGTAATTCGGCGTCCTCTTTGGCAGTAAATCTACCAGTTGATTCAATAACAACATCTACATCTAAATCAGCCCAAGGCAAAGCCGCCGGGTCACGCTCGGCAGTTACCTTAATATGATGTCTATCAACAATAATAGAGGCGTCATCATAACTGACAGTTCGATCATATGTGCCATAGTTACTATCATGCTTCAATAAATATGCCAAAGTCTTAGTATCTGTTAGGTCGTTTATAGCCACAACTTCTACGTCATGACGGGCAAAAGCTATTTTGAAGGCATTTCTACCAATACGTCCAAAACCATTGATTGCTACCCTTGTTTTTGTCATTTTTCATTACTCCATGCTTAAAATAAATAATTCTAGGTTCAATTATATAAGCATAAGCCTTGTGTAGCAACTTTTTCGCTAGAACTGCTCTGACCAACGGGTTTGACACTCTTTGATAATCGTCTTGGCCTCGTCAACATTACCCCAGCCAAGGACCTTGGTAGTACCGGGCTTCTTGAGATCCTTATAATGATTAAAATGAAACTCTATTTGATCTAATAATTTTTGTGGCAAATCAGCCAAAGACTGAATAGCATCACCATTGTCACGGTCGTCGGCAGGGACACAGATAACCTTATCATCTACTTCACCATCATCTTCAAATCTCATTATACCAATCACACGTCCCTCGGCGACAACACCAGTTGGTAATGATTGTCTAGTAACAAAGAGCACGTCGAGCTCATCACCATCCTCATCTAAAGTCTGGGGTATAAAGCCATAATCGGTAGGCTTAGCAAAAATCTCTGGATCAACTCTGTCTAGCTTAAAATACGCGTTCTGACGATCCCACTCTATCTTGTTAGAACTACCCTTGGGAATTTCAACCACCACATTGACCACACCGCTATCAACATCGCCTGCATCTAAAATTTTATTAAAATCCGCCATAAAACCTCCTCTGATTTAAAAATTGCCTATACATTGTCTTGACCTTAGTTAACTATCATACATGACTAGTCATGCCTTCTGTCATACATTGAATTATAGTACAATATCGATAATATGTTAATCATCGCCCATCGTGGATTTGCTCATAATTGTCAAGAAAATACCCTAGATGCCATCAAACAAGCTCAGGCTATTGGCGTAGACATGGTTGAAATAGACATACGAGTTACCAAAGATAAAATAGCTATCCTGTGCCATGACACATTCATCCAAACCGACAAAGGCAAACTGTATATAAACAAATCTACCTTTCAAGAATTAGCTTTGGCCGATAATCAACTCACCAAACTAGAGCAAGCTTTAGCAATGACAAAAATCCACTATTTAATCGAGATTAAGCCAAAAGTAGACACTGCTCCAATTATAGAGGTTATTCAGAAACATAGAAATAATAACCTAATTATTGCCTCATTTGACTACAAAGTATTGCAAGACATCAAACAAACATTACCAACTCTCCCACTAGCCGTTCTAGATAAATGGTCAGGCGTTCGAGCAAGCCACCGAGCTAGAAAGCTCCAGACCAAGACCATTGTTATTAACCAACGCTGGCTATGGAGTGGCTTCATCAAATCAGTGGCTAATGCTGGCTACGATTTATACTCCTACACCATTAACGACTCATCCAAAGCTACAAAATGGCAAAATCAAGGTCTGGCCGGTGCAATTACTGATAGACCAGATACATTGCGTAAATTAACTAAGTAGCAATTAGTCAACTACCCTTCTAGGTACTCACGAATACGCAGAGCCGCTGTCGCACCCTCGCCGACTGCTGTTGCAATCTGCATAGTAGCACCGCTACGGCAATCTCCAGCCACAAACACACCCGGAATAGTCGTTTGCAAATTATCATCGCTCTTAACAAACTCTGTGTCATCCAGCTCTACGTCTGTATCTTTGAGAAAACCAGTGTTTGGATCCAGCCCTACGAACACAAAGACGCCATCTGTCTCAAACTCAACTTGTTGACCTGTAGTCTTATTCGTACCGATTACTTTGGTAACTCGATCTATATTATCAATTTTTTCACCAACAATCTTATCTGTCGTTGTCTGCTTATGGACAGATATCTTATCCTTGAATTCGGTTTCTAGACGCTCAACCAATATATCAGATGCCCGAAAATCACTACGGACCAATATGTCGATATGGCTAGCAAAACGAGTCAAAAACATCGCCTCTTGAACGGCCGAGTTGCCACCACCGACAACAACCAACTTCTTGTCCCTATAAAATGCGCCGTCACATGTAGCACAGTAGTGCACGCCACGAGCATAATATTCTTCTTCGCCAGGTACGCCTATCTTACGATAACCACTGCCAGTTGCTATGAGTACAGCCTTGGCCAACACATCGCCGTCGGTTG
>JAGQMT010000049.1:3283-5054 GCA_020428565.1 Candidatus Saccharimonadota bacterium
TTACCGTCAGACTCTTTGGACAAACTAAGAATCTCACCCATTTCGATAACCGCCCCAAATCGCTCAGCTTGCTTGCGCATATTATCAGCAAGTTCCAATCCAGCGATACCTTCAGGAAAGCCTGGATAATTATCTACCCAGTCAGTCGTAGATATCAAACCACCAGGTACGGCTTTTTCATACAACAATGTCTGTATGTCCTCACGGGTGGTGTAAATTGCCGCACTAAGAGCCGCAGGACCCGCACCGATCATCACCAAGTCGTTTATCTTACGTTCAGTCATTTCACTCATGGCCAACCACTCAACTTCCTAAGCCAAAGCCGGAGCTAGTTGAGGCAAGTTCCATCCCACAACTACTGCTCGGCTATCATCTTCTTTGGTCACAACCGTCACAGGCACCGTCAAAGCACCACTCAGCTCTAATGCCTCCTGTTGTCGTTCCGGATTTGTATCCAGATTAACCTCTTCATATCGGTGACCTTTGTTAGTTAGATACTTCTTGACCATGACGCAATATGCGCAGGTATTTGTTGTATAGACTGTTATCTTCTTTGCCATTTTTATCCTCATGTTTAGTTACAATACACATTATATAGCGTTTATGCTTATCTTCAATACGCTATATGTTGTGTTTTTGTCATAAGCACAATATCCTCAGTTACCCTCATCTAGCCCTTAAATACTTATTGGTTTTCGATAGCAAAAAGCTCAATATCAAACACCAAAGTACCTAGAGGTCGGCCACCATCACCTGGTGTGTAGCCCTCTGTTGCTTCACCATAAGCCAAACTGCCAGGTATGATTAGCCGTCGCTTACCGCCCACCTTCATCCCAGGCACACCCTCACTCCAGCCTTGGATAACTTCATCCAAACCAAAGGTAATCGTCTCACCCCGTGACACCGAACTATCAAAAATCTCGCCATTAACGGCATAAGCACCCGTATAATGCACTGTTACCTTAGCTCCGGCCTTAACCTCATCGCCAGTGCCTTCAACTAAATCAATCTTCTGTAGTTCATTAACCTCATCACTGAAAGGTGTAAAATTATCAAGTTGTCCCATAGAAACCTGTTCTCCTTCTTCTGTACTTTGATCTGCTGATTCCTCTAACGTTTGCTGTAACGCGGCTTGATCTAGCTCAGCAGTGTCGTCGTCACCACTCTTAGACTGCCAAATAATTATCGCCGTAAACGCTACGCTAGTTACCAAAAAAAGCAACGCCAATAATAATGTTCCCACACGCTTTAAAAATTCTGTTTTGTTTGCCATCTTACCTCCACTTATACTAGCTAATTATTATAGCCCAAAACCCAGTCATGATTGCAAGTAGATTGTCTTTATTACTACTAATTACCGCCCGCTAGCTCAGACGACTAGTGTGCTTCTGCGAAAACCTATAGGGCTCCTTGGGCCAACCATGTTCAAACGCCATAAGTAAGGCCTCTTTAAGTAGGGGTGACACAAAATCCAAATGAGGCAAATCCGTAATCGGCACCCACAGTGGTTCGTAGGTGTTCTTGCCAGGTACGGTCCAGTGCATTTCTTCGGCATCTTCTGGCATATACGGCTCTCCCGAAACATAATCACACAAATACACATATTGAGTTCCAAAGGGAGGTTCGGCATCCTCAATGAAAACCAGCACAGGATTAGCGATTACGACCGTCGACTCCTCAATAACTTCTCTGATAGCCGTCTGATCTGGAGTTTCCCCTAGCTCAACACGTCCGCCAAGCAACGTATAATACTGACGTTCCATCTTGAGAC
>JAGQMT010000004.1 GCA_020428565.1 Candidatus Saccharimonadota bacterium
GGCTAGAGGAGGATCTATGCCCAAGAGATATCAAAATCAAGAAAATATTAATAGTTTAGCCTACGATGGTCTAGAAGATCCCGAGCTAGAAGCAATTATCGCTAGAGGTCGTAATATAGGCCGAAAACTAGCAGATGAAATGACGCAGTATACACAGGCTGACGAAGAGGTGTCCGATTACGATCCAGAGGAATTGGCTCAAGAATTGCTCGATAGAGTAGTTCGGCGGACGACTGGCGTTCACTGGAAGCAGAAACTAGATAGTGGGGCGTGGGTGGATCTTCGTTTGATTGAAGATCCATACGAGAAGTTGATGCCTGATAGTGGCAATAGACAAGCGTCGGGACTACCGAATCGGGCAGTTACAAATCGTAAAGATTCTGTAGGCAAAATTGCAGCTATCAGGGCTGGGGCGGTTGGTTTAATTACAGCTGGCTTGTTGGCCGGCGGAGCTATGGTGGACAACACAAAAGCCTCGGCTGATAATTCTGACCCTTTAGTTGGTGCAGAGTCTTTTGAGTCGGTAACTGAGAAGGGCGCACTAGAGTCAGGGCTAGAATATGAAAAATATACTGAATATCCCAATATGGACGTTGAGATGTTGGATAGGCCATTCGTATATAGAGTGAGTGGGCCAGTGAATGCTGTAGCTATCGCTTGGGATGTCGGTATCGATAAAGCTAGCCTTGTATCTGCTAATCCTAATATATCGATGGATACGATTGTGCCAGCTGGTACCGTGCTTGAGGGTGAAGTGACGGTCTCAAAAGTAGTTCTATCCGAGCCTGTTGATATTCGGGACGTTGCTAGTAACTATGGTTTGAGTGAAGATGCTGTGCAGAGTGTGAATTACGTTAGTGAAGAGGGTTGGATAAAGGATGAATTATTTATTCCAGGGCGTATTATCATACCGATAGCCAAGGATGAGCAAGCTGATTATTCCAAGCTCGTGTCTGAGCTTGGTCTTAATGAAACCGGGGCCAAAGAGTTAATTCGTATTAATCAAAGAAGACTCAATAACCAAGGCGAAGAACTGCCTCTACCCGATCATGTCGCTGTGGCCAACCTGTCAGTCTATCCTTTGTCGGTAGATTTGCTGGACGTGGAAAAGATAGCCGAGGCAATATCTGTACCGTCTCAAGACGACGCTCCTAGGCCGATTTCTCCTGTAGATCAACCAGTTGCAGTGACACCTCAGCGTGATAAGTACGATGATGAGAGTGATGTGATTGATGAGGATCGTACTGTAGATACTAAAGACGGTAAGTCAATGGATGGATTTGATATTAGTGATGTCAATGAGGAAGATTGGATTTATGAGGACGATGCCAAGGAATTATTCTCTGAAAAGTCTAGTACTGATGAACGAGTTATTGATTCGGCAAATGGTTCGACAAGTGATGATTTTGAAGTTAGGCATGATGGAACAACGGACATGGTACCAGATACTATATCTGAGTCTGACGATTCGACGCCAGCGGAAATAGATACGAATACCAATTCAGAGGTTAATACAGAAGATGCTCAGTCTCCATCAACAACCGTTCCTGAAACTGTGTCGCCGACTATGGCCACAGGAGTGGCTGAAACAGAGGTGATGGTCAGGGTTGAACGACAGGCCACTCCAGAAGAGAAGGCGGCAGCTGAGGTAGAAGCGATGCATGCGGCACTAGACCATATGATTAAGTCTGGTGGTGATGTTGGTCCCTTGAATCATATTGTTGCCAATTCGCCCTTATTCAAGGGATATGGGTTGCCCCAAGAGTTGCAGGATCAAGGCTTTAGGTATTTGCCACCCGCAAGCGCTCTGGGATTGAATTATGAATTCTCTACGAATACACCCGACAATGAAAGATATTCACACTATACAAATATCACTACAATACTAGCAGCCGCTTACACAGTTGAAATTGCTAAGCAAGAAAACCCAATAATATATGGCGAATATCCTAACGCATGCCTACGTGTTGGGGATCTGTCTGCGCTTAAAGGACATGCAACACATAATGGCAATAGTGTTGACCTATCTTCTGCTATGATGTGCGATATAGAGAATGGGCGAGCAGCTACGGATGGTCCAGTTTTCTGGATTAGCCGGGACACTAGCTCGAAGAGCAGTCGCGTTACCAATCCAAATCATAGTCCAGAATTAGAGAATCTAGTTCTATTTATGTTGAACGCGCTTCATATAGATGGTAAGCCATTAGTGAAGTCAGTCTTGTATAACAGAGACGTTAGTTCAATAGCAAGTAAGTTAAGGCCTGATTTTGTCAAATCTTGGATAAACCATTCTAATCATGTTCACGTGACTACCAATGGCATTACTAGTGCAGATATGAAAGCATTCGGTGTTGGCGGGGGTCGTATCGAAAAGGATCCAAGATCTTGGATTCTTCGAGTCTATGCAGAATATCAGAATGGCGGTGGAGTAGACGGGATTGGTAAGAATATGATGGTGACTGATGAGGTATTGCAGACCGATTTGCAGACATGGATAGAAGGTGTGGCTTCTGATCAGTTCTCCGCCGAGGCACACGTTACACCCGGCTCTGATCCAGCTCCAGTTGAAATGGCGAATGTGCCCGAGCAACCTCCTGTTTCTAGTGCAGACTCCGCTTTGCCTATTGTCGACACTCCTACTGAGGTGCCTATCGAAGTGGCTACAGAATCAGAAATAAACTATGAGGCACTTGCCGCTATGCAAAGAGAAATTCTGCCTGTAACCGCTGGTATTCCAGAAGAGTTTAGAGAAATTATCAAGCCTAGTAAGTACTTTAGTGCGATTCAGATAGCTGCTCAGATAAAAACTGAGAGTAACTTTGATCCAAATGCAAAAAGTGGCGCTGGGGCAATGGGGCTTAGTCAGTTTATGCCTGAAACTTGGCCGGAGGTCGCTCGACAGCATCCAGAACAGACCAATCCTGCGGCCACTAGAAGCGACCCACAAGAGTCGGTAGTTCGACAAAGATTGTATATGGATGATCTCCATGAACGGATTCTAAAATATTTAGCAGAAGGTAGGATTTATGGCGACCCAGTGGATTTAACTTTAGCAGCCTACAATGCCGGTATGGGTAATGTTTTAAAAGCTCGCGGAGTGCCCAACTTTACCGAGACAAAGAACTACATCAAGCGTAATAAGCAGACTGTAGCGGAGTTTGTCTTTCTGGTTGCCGCTGAAAATTCTTAGAATTACATCCACTAATTAAGATATTTAAGGAGATAATAATGAAAAATAATAACGAAAAAGACCCAATACAAGATTTTGATCGTGAGGAATTCTTTAGAAATGAACATGATGAGACGGCCTCATCGAGAGATCGGCGTCATCTGAGACAGTCTACGGCTACTGTCGAACATGGGTCTGGTAATTTCAAACGAGGACTAATGAAATATGGAGCAATTGGGACATTAGCCGCCTTAGCGATTGGCGGTGCCTATAAATGGATACAGGGATTTAATATAGAGGCTGGTAGAGAAGCCGTAGTCGAAGCTGGCTCAGCGGATAGTCGTATATTTGAAGATGTATCTCTCCAGTTGGCTGGCATTGAGTCTGAATTTCCGTTACAGGTTGCTGTAAAGCTAGAGAGAAAATTGAGACCTGATTGCAACATGCAGATTAACTATACAGGTAAAGAGGATCAGGAAGATAAGATTATGGCTTATACAACAGCTGGATTGATAGTGGATAGTATTGCTGTTGAGCGTATTGATGATGTTGCCACAGTCACGGTTAAAGGTGATATTGACATAAGTAGTAGCGAAGTGGATTATAATCGACAGATAATTAAGACTGATGGTAAGGGGTGGTGTACAAGCATGGACGAAGCTAATGCAGTACGACATATTGCTGATGTAGCGATTCAGAATGGCGGTGGTGTTGCTACGGCTTGTGCGCTACGGGATGAGCTTGGTAAGCAGATATTTGAGGCTGGTATTCGTGATTTTGTAATGCATACTGATATGGCAAATGATATTGATCCTGACAAACTAACAATCGATTTACCCGACTATCAAAAGGGCGCCGATGCTGCCTATGGTCAAAAGGTAGAACAGTTATCGACAAACCTTGATGTAGCTGTGGATCTGTTTGTATCACAAACTAAGGATGAGGATCATAAGGTAGAGCGTATCAATACAGCCGACTTAGTAGATTGCAGTAAACATACAATCTCAGCACCGGATTTTACTGGTTAGAGACGGTATTCGCAGAATTTTGCAGGTTCTATAGTGTAGCACTATAATGAATGGTGTGAAGAATCAAATCTTAGAGAATAAGTTGGCGGAATTACCAAACAGTCCAGGTGTCTACTTTCACAAAGACAAAACCGGGCAGATTATCTACGTAGGCAAAGCTGCTGTACTGCGTAATCGGGTACGACAGTACTTTCAGAAATCTCGGTATCGTGATCCAAAAACTGATGCTTTGGTGGCCGACATTGCAGATATTGATTGGACGGAAGTCGACAGTGAGATAGAGGCTCTGTTTTTGGAAGCTGAGATGATTCGTCGTTACATGCCAAAGTACAATATATTATTGCGTGATGATAAATCGATGTCTTATATCCGCATTGATATCAAGAGCAACTATCCGACAGTGACAGTAACCAGACGACCATTGGATGATGGCGCTCAGTATTTTGGACCCTATCTCAGTTCGACGGTTGTTCGACAGGCTCTTAGGGTGTTGCGCAAAGTATTTCCGTTTGCGGTATCGACTTCGCAGGGCTCTAAGGGTCGGGTGAGCTTGGATTACCATCTCGGCTTGGATCCTGGACTTGAGCAGGGCAAAACTAGCCTAGAGGATTATAGGCGTAATTTGCGTAAACTAATCGTCGTGATTCAGGGCGGGCGTAATCAGCTTGTCAAACAAGTCACATCCGAGATGCACGAGGCAGCTGGAGCTCAGGATTTTGAATTGGCGGCTAAATTACGCAATCAACTACAACTACTAAATGATTTGGGCAAACAAGTTCTGTTTAGCGACAAAGAAAACCTTGATTTGAGCAAAGATCAGGCTTTGGTTGATTTAGCTGAGTTGTTGGGTATGGATAGTCTGCCACGTCGTATCGAAGGCTATGATATTAGTCATATGTCGGGTACGGATACGGTAGCAAGTATGGTGGTTTTTACTAACGGGGTGTCTGACAAAGGGTCTTATCGTAAGTTCAAGATGCGGATACCGGGTAATGATGATTTTATTCATATGCAAGAAGTTTTGACTCGGCGATTGAGTGCCAAAAACACCAAAGCTTGGGGTCTGCCGAGTCTGTTCTTGATTGATGGAGGCAAAGGGCAACTATCATCTGCGTTAGAGGTTATTGGTAGTCGAGGAGTTGCGTTGCCAGCCATTGGCTTGGCTAAACAGTTTGAGGAAATAGTTATTAAGGAAGATTGGCCACATGTTCGGCTGAACCATGCTAAGGTTACGGAGCTGGGCGGTACGGTTTTGGCTGGTGATGAATTTGTGATTGTGCGCTTGCCTCATTCGTCACATATCGTGAAGTTGTTACAGAGGATTCGTGATGAATCACATCGTTTTGCAGTCAGTTATCACAGTGTGCTTAAACAAAATAGACAGACTGATAGTATCCTAGATCAAATTCCATCAGTCGGTAGTTTGACCAAAAAGAAACTATTAAGGACTTTTGGTTCGCTCAAAGGTGTCCGAGAGGCTAGTCTGGACGAACTAACATTGGTCGTTGGCTCATCAAAGGCTAGGATAATCAAAAAACATCTGGATTCATAACTAGTTTTGCCTTAAAGTATTGTTTGAATCAGGAGTATGGTTATGTCGGACGTTTTTGATGTGAGTTTTTTTGCGGGCAACAGACAGTCTTTGTTGCGGTCAACGGGGGCGGGTTTGGTGGCCTTGACCGCCAACGGCGTCGTGCAACGCAGTGCTGATACGACGTTTGTATTTAGACAAGATAGTAATTTTTGGTATTTGACAGGTGTGGACGAACCAAATTTTTTGCTTGTTTTTACTGATGCTGAATCATTCTTGGTTTCACCGAAGCGGTCGGCCCATAGAGATATGTGGGATGGCTCTATTGATATGACGGCTATCAAGCGCACTTCTGGTGTGGACGAGATTTATGAGTATCACGATGGCTGGAATAAGTTGGATAGATTGCTCAAAAAGTACAAAAAAATTCATACTATCACACCAGTCGATGCCTATATCGAGGATTTTGGTTTTTATTCCAATCCAGCAAAAGTTAGTTTTTTGGCGAGTTTGGCCAAACATCGTAGACTCGAAACGGTCGATATTCGTAAGCCTTTGGCTCGATTACGACAAGTTAAACAGCCCTGCGAAATCGATGCCTTGCAACGAGCCATTGACATTACAGTCAAATCACTTAGAGCCGTCAAGACTGGCATGCCACGCTACAAGTATGAAGCCGAGATTTACGCTGATATTACACGAGATTTCATCAAATATGGCGCCACGGGTCATGCCTATACACCAATTATTGGTAGTGGTATCAACGCTGCGACGATTCACTACATGAAGAATAATAGTCGAATTGGTAGTACTGACCTTGTGCTAATCGATGCGGGTGCTGAATATATGAATTATAGCGCTGACATATCACGAACGTATAGTTTGGAGCGACCTAGCCCAAGGCAACGAGATGTTTATAATGCAGTAATGTCGGTTTATAACCAAGCCAAAGAACTGATTCGTCCTGGTATCAATATGCGTCAGTATGAGCGTCAAGTTGATGAATTTATGCAAAAGGAGCTAGTCAAGTTAGGGCTAGCGTCAGATATAACCGACAAAAAGAAGCTCAAGAAATATTATCCACATTTGGCATCACATTTTTTGGGATTAGATACCCACGATGCAGCAGATTATGAACAAGCATTGGCTCCCGGCTGTGTCGTTACCCTAGAGCCGGGCATCTATATACCAGAGGAATCGATGGGCATTAGAATCGAGGATGACATCTTGATTACCGATAATGGCATTAAAGTGCTAAGTGGTGACTTGTCGACAGAGCTATACTAGATTAAAATATAGGTAGATGAATAAACCATTTTTTAGATTCATGATACGTTGGATTGTATGCGGACTTGGCCTGTGGATTGCGGCTGGACTGCTTGGTGGTAGTATTAGTTATAATGAGCGAATTCCTGTGATTGTGGTGGCTGGTTTGGTGCTAGCGATTGTCAATACTCTCATCAAACCAATAGTTGTCTTGCTGAGTTTGCCAGCTATTTTATTTTCGCTAGGATTATTCATGATTGTTGTCAATGGTCTGATGGTGATGCTAGCTAGCGCATTGTATTCTCAGCTAGAGGTAAATAGTTTTAGCGCTGCTATGCTGGCAGGTGTTATAATAGGAATAGTTAATTATTTAGTGACCACAATTATAGAGGAGATTTGAGTAAGTATGACCATTTTTAACTACATTACACTTGTAAGTGGAGCATTGGCGATTGTTTTGATTTTATTGCAGACTAGAGGTGCAGGCCTGGGCGCTGGACTTGGTGGTGGTGGCGAGGTCAATACCGAGCGTCGTGGCTCGGACAAGAGTATCCATAATATTACTATTGCTCTAGTGACCATCTTTGCCTTGTCGCTTTTGGCTAATATAATTTTTGTATAGTATCCATAAGATTTATGAGGGTTGGGGCTGAATAACAGATGATAGATAGAAGCACGAAGCTGAGATGGAGACGTAAATTTAGACGTCGTCAGAGACAAATTGAGGATATCGGCTATCAGACCGAAGAGAATATCGATAAGCTGTTATTTCGTCGGTTGGGTAGACTGTATGAGGTGCGTCGATTTGTCTTATCTTGGGTTGTGCTGGTTTTTGCGCTAATCTTTGGATTGATATTACAGACGAGGTCACTGGGTAGTTATTATCTGACTTTAGGTCCTGCGGATGGCGGTATTTTTAGCGAGGGGATTATTGGCTCGTATTCAAACTCCAATCCAATCTTCGCCTCGAGTGATACGGACGTGACTGTATCAAAGCTTCTGTATTCTGGACTTCTCACTTATGATAAAGACAGTAATCTCATAGGTGATTTAGCGGAATCTTGGTCGGTTGATGAATCGGGCAAGATTTATACAGTCGTATTGAAGCCAGATTTGCATTGGCATGATGGTGTTGAGGTGACGGCGGAAGATGTTGAGTTTACAATTGGCTTGATCAAAAATCCAGACTCTCGGTCGCCATATTTTTCGGCTTGGCAGGGTATAAAAGTTGAGGCTTTGAACGACCGCGAAGTTCAGTTCACATTGCCGAATATTTTGGTGTCGTTTCCTTACTCTTTGACTCAAGGCATCGTGCCCAAACATAAGTTAAGTGACATCAAGACAAGTGATTTACGCGCTCATGCATTCAATACGATTGAACCAGTTGGTACCGGACCTTTCGAATGGAAGGATGTAGAAGTTGTAGGTGATACGGCCGATCAGCGTGAACAGAGGATAGCTTTGACTGCTTATAGTGATTATCATCGAGGCGCACCAAAGCTGGATGAATTTATCTTGCGTACTTTTCTTAGCGAAGATAGTCTGCTAACGAGTTTCCGAGATGGTAAGCTTAATGCTATCGCTGGATCTCTGTCGTTGCCAGAGTCGGGCGACGACGTCAATGAGATCATTGTACCTATGAACGGCTCTGTGATGGTGTTTTTAAATAACGCTTCGCCTATACTATCTGATGCAAAAATACGCAATGCATTGACTATGGCTACAGATCAAAAAGATATTCTCCATAATGTTGGTGTGGATACGGTCGCTACAGATGGACCACTGTTATCTAGTCATATTGGCTACAACAAAGATTACGCTCAACATAGTTTGGATGTTGCCAAGGCTAATGCCTCGCTAGATGAGGCGGGGTGGCTTTTGGATCCTGCGACTGGCTTTCGGTCAAAGGATGGTACAAGACTGAGTATTAGTCTCAAGACCCTCAATAGCCCAGAGTTTGCGAATGTTGCCAATCGGTTACAGCGACAATGGCTGGCAGTGGGCGTTGAATTGCGCATTGACTCTTTGCCACAGGCCGAATTGCAATTAGAGGTTGATGCCCGTAGCTATGATGCCCTGATGTACAGTGTGATCATGGGTTCGGATGCCGATCAATTTGCCTATTGGCATAGTTCTCAGGCTGATGTTCGGTCTCAGGGTGGTCTTAATTTTGCTAACTATAAATTCGAAGTAGCTGATGAGGCGCTGACGGCAGGACGGACTAGACTCGACGCTGATGTGAGAAGTGCTAAGTACCTGACTTTTTTACAGGCGTGGCGCGAAGATGCTCCAGCGATTGCTCTATATCGTCCACGTTTTACTTACACGGTCTATGGTAGTTTGTATAATTTCAACAAAGATGGCTTCAATAGTCCAATCAACAGGCTAGATAATGTTCATGAGTGGATGATACGCAATGAACGAGTTATTCAGGGGTGATAAGTATCAATTTCTAGTAGTTGGATAAACATTTTCTATTGAAATGATGTTGATTATGCTATGATAGTAACAAATCAGAAAATATTTTAGGGGTAACTTAGGCGGAGAAATGAACAAAGTAGCACATTATTTGCAAGAGCATTTATCGGGTGAGGTGTTGACATCACAAGACGCTAGGCGTCATTTGTCTTGCGACGCAAGTATACTGACGGTTACTCCATCTATTGTTATCTATCCTCGTAGCGAAAGTGATGTGCGTAAGGCTACTCGATTCACGTGGCAATTGGCTGAGCGTGGCAAGGTGATACCGATTACCGCCAGAGGTTCGGGTACTGATTTGACTGGTGCTGCTTTGGGTGAAGGTATTATGTTGGTGTTTCCGGCTCATATGAATAAAATCTTAGAATTAGACCCTAAGACTGGTGGTGTGGCGGTTCAGCCAGGTGTTAACTTTGGTAAGCTACAACAGACTTTGTATACACATGGTCGTTTTCTACCATCATATCCTGCCTCCTTAGATTACAGTACTATTGGTGGTGCGATTGCGAATAATGCTAGCGGTGACAAGAGCGTTAAATACGGTGCGACCCGTAACTACGTTCGGTCTCTAAGGGTGGTGTTAGCTAATGGAGAAGTCATAGAGACGCGTCGGATTAGCAAACGTGAGCTAGGCAAGAAGCTGGGTCTTGGCACAATGGAGGGCGATATTTATCGGGCTATAGATGGCTTGATAGAAGAGAATAAGGACCTGATAGAGGGTTCAGTCAAAGATGTTTCCAAAAATTCGGCTGGTTATGCAATTGCTGATGTTAAACATAAAGACGGCTCGTTTGATTTAACTCCTCTGATTGTTGGTTCACAGGGAACTCTAGCTATTGTCACAGAGGCTGTTGTTGATACTGAGCCACATGTACCAAGTACTAGTTTGATGATTGCCGAGTTTGACACCATAGAATCAGCCTCTGAGGCAGTTCTTAAATTACGGGCTTCTTCGCCGTCCCCTAGTGTACTAGAGATGGTCGATCAGAACTTACTAAACTTCATAGACGAGAACAATACCAACCAACTCAAAGGGGCGGTAGACAAGCCATTTAGCAAGGTAATGTTGTTTATAGAGTTTGATGACGCCAAGCATCAGAAGAAGGCGGTCAAAAAGGCTGGTAAGATTATCGATTCCTTGGGCGGTAAATATGCTGTCGAAACAGACATGGACCAACAGGATAATTTCTGGAAGATTCGTGAATCGGTGTCAACCTTAACTTCTTATAGCAAAGGCGAGACTAGGCACTTACCGATTATAGAAGACGCTATTGTACCTGTCGAACAATTACCTGCTTTTGTCAATGGTATCTACGAAACCTTTGAATCGCTCAAGCTAGATGTGGCGATTTGGGGTCATATTGGTGATGGTAATTTGCACGTTATGCCTCTATTGAATGTTGGTCAGGTTGGTGATAGGCAGAAGATATTCAAGCTCATGAAAACTTATTTTAGTATGGTGATATCTTTGGGTGGCTCGATTACTGGTCAGCATGGTGACGGTCGAGTCAAGGCGCCATTTTTGGTTGAACAGTACGGACAAGATGTCTATGCCTTGTTTGAACAGGTCAAGTCGGCCTTTGACCCTCATGGCATACTTAACCCAGGCGTGAAGATCGGCGTGACCGAGAACGACATCAAGCCATTGTTTAGAAAAGATTATTCGCTGGCTCATTTATACGACTATTTGCCTAGGTTATAAAATATAATACAGCGCACGTCTGCACACGGGCTGATTATTGATTTGACAAAGTTGACACGTTTATGATATAATGTAATTGATAAGAAGACTGTGACTGTGCTTATTTCTTTGACAATATGTCGTCTATTTCTATGAATAGCGATTTGTTGGATAGGCTGGTTTCGTATAGCGACATGAGTAGGCTAAATACCATGAAGTATATGCTAATCCCAAAAAGAACTTCGCCGACACCTCTTAGTTCTATAAACAAAAACAGCATAGAGGTACAGGCCATAATCATAGCTACGGCTGCCGACATGAGCATTAGTCGAGTAATTTCTAGGCGTTTTTTGAGAATCTTGAGTTGTTTTTTGAGTTCAACTCTTTTTGCACCGATGTCATAATCTTTGCGAAAACCTCTGGCCACGTTGGCAATCCCTAGATAACGATTGATATAGCCTAGGGTTAATATGGCGATAGCTGGGAATAGTAAAGCGGGCGTTGATGTGTCCATATCTAAATTATACTAGCTATAAACATTAGCGCAAGCAATCCGTAAGCGCACCCACAACAGAGAGAATTTGCAACATTGCAAAATGTATGTATACAACTCAAGAAATTTGCAAATATTCTGATTCGGGGTTATTATGACAAGTATGAAGCAAAACAACTTCATACCAGTTGAAATCCGCCGACGTAGCAACCGTATATTCGGGGGCTGTTCTTGAAGTTGTTATAAAAATACATAAAGCCTTAACAGCCCCTGCTAAACCACTGGGGCTTTTTAATTTGTTAAGGAAAATATTATGAGTCTAGAAATATACAACTGGGAAGATCTACCTGCTAACAATCAAGAAAGTATTGCCAATTTAGTTTCTTCCTACACACAAGGTCAGCTTGGTGAACAGCCACAGATGTTGCCCGTGACTACAAAAGAGGTATGTGCTAAATTTAGTGGTGCCGTAGCAATGGCTTGTGGTACTTTTAGTGGCTATGTGGCTGCCGCGCAACCCATTGCTCATGCTGGATCAACAATGTCGGAAATTGGTAGTTTGTGGGTACCCCTAAACTATCGAGGACAAGGCATAGCCCAGAAGCTTGTAGGACACATAAGCTCTGATGTTAGCAACAAGGATGTCGTTCCTTTTGCGTTCTGCAATCAATTGAGCTTAGGGGTATTCCTAGTCAGTGGTTATACACACGCAAAACCAGAGGAGATACCAGTAGAATCATTTAGCTTTTGCTCAAACTGTCCAGCAAAGCCTGAGGCTGGTTGCTGTGATACAACTTTAGTATACAAAGGAGGTGAAAATGCCAAATAACATAACTTCAGAAATCATTGAGATAGATAGTGGTAAGACCGGACCCGCATTGGCTATTTTTGCGGGTGTACATGGCAATGAGCTGGCGGGTGTTTACGCTCTACAAAAGTTATTGCCTACCTTAAAGCTGACTCGAGGAAAACTATATATCGCTTTTGCCAATCCGCCCGCCATACGGGCAAAGGTCCGTATGGTTAAACAAAATTTGAACCGTTGTTTCGTTGCTAACAACAAAGGCACTTCTTATGAAGATAGACGAGCACGGGAGCTCATGGCAATTCTAGACAAATGCGATGCATTGCTTGATCTGCACATGTTCTACGATGACGACGGGCTACCGTTCGTAATCTGTGAAGATAACGCTGTTGAGGTGGCACATACATTTGATGTTGGTATTATCTCTACCAACTGGGCAAAAGCCGAGCCAGGAGCCAGTGACGGGTATATGTTTTCGCAAGGCAAGATTGGCCTTTGTGTTGAGTGCGGACCAATCTCGAAAAGTAAAGAGTATACCGACTTTGCAGTAAAAACCATTTACCAATTTTTGCAATATTTCGATATGTCACTCAAAAAGGTTAGTTTGTCTAAGGTGCCGAAGCGGTTTGTAGTAGCAAACAAATCTGTTTATAAATCTTCAGCAAACTTTACGCTAAAAGCTGGCTACAAGAACTTTGACCGCCTTAAGCCTGGCGAGGTGATTGCTCAAGATGGAGGTAAAAAGTACCTATCTCAGGAGGGCGAATGTATTATCTTTCCGCATTATAAAGCACGAGTCGGAGAGGAAGCGTACATCATCGGGATAGAGACGATTGCATCGCCTAAACTTAAAGGCTAGGTGCACGTGAATAGATTAGGCGATTCATCATTGCCAAGGTCCAGCGGGAGGGTGTTCGAATTTGCATCCCCACCCCTCTAGCCAGGTTATTCGTCAGATGCAAAGTCCTCGAAAGTTTATAATTTTTAATATTCACAGCAAGTAAACCGCTGTTAATCTGTGTTCGACCTCCATGTGCCTCGTATATTTGCAGTGGGACAGTTATCAACTTCTACCAAAGCCAAAGAAAAAGAGCGCTTGTTGCGCTCAGGTTTTCCAAAAGGTTTATTCTTGGTGCAATTTTACGATCTGGCGCGAACCTGTTTCGAGCGAAGCTCGTAAACTCAGCCCTGCCGCCTGCGCGGGCAAGCCCGCGCTCGCCCCACCAGCCCCCCTTGCTTTTTTGAGATTTCCCCCGCCGAATTTCTTTTGCTTAAAAGGGGTTGGCTGGTGGTTCGCCTACTGCTGGAGCAGTAGAGGCGGCACGACTCTGGTCGGCACAGCCGACGCGCTTACTGGGCTTTATGATTAACTTTGCGACCCAGGGGATCGTCTATCATAAAACTACCTATAGCAAGCTTTGCTAAACTATAGTCTGCTAAATGACGAGACACGTCGAACGGTTGACGGAGCCTTTCTTGTGTAGTTGATGGGACAGAGTTTGCATAGCCTTTAATTTCATCCCAATTTACATCAACAAAAAACTTTGATGTGGCATCTTTGGCATCTTCATATGTGGTAATATACGACAAGCTGCGCGGACTTGTCGTCGGTAGATTTGACTCATTCCAGTTGTTTTGAACGATTTGCATACATATTTCATTCACTTTCTCGCGTATCGCAGAACGAGTTAAATAAAGCATTGCGTAAAAATCACCTCGCTCGTAGTTATTTCTGATATCATTAGCAATTTCGTCCATCGTAGCGACATCCGGCAGGCGTATCTCCTTGTGTAGGAAGCTATCAAGTTCACCACGGGAATCTGCTGCCTTGAAGTGGCGAATACGCGCCTTAATATGATCGGTCATGTCCACTCGGCCCATGTGCATGAAAAAGGCGTCTGGAGCAATTTGAATATCCCTCTTGTCAATCATTCGATTCATCACACTGTCGGTTGCTTGGTTCTGCCCAGCGTGCATACCTTTACTTCGCTCAACGTCGACTAGCATCAGCGAGGCTTTTACCCAATCGCGCCTGTCAATACCGTATTTCGCAAGAGTATGACGAACTTGAGGAAGTTGATCTCCATCAAATATCTGATACAATAGCTTCTCCTCATAGGCCAACTTACCAAACTCTGCCTCAACAATCTCAATTGGATATGGTCTGTAGCGGGCACCCATAATGGTCGCATCATGATCCCACATATTGCCAAGCGAGTCGGTAAATCGAAATATATCCGCATCAGTCAAGAAGATACGTTCGATATTGCGCTTTGATGCAATATCAATGATGTCATCCATCGCCCGGGCTTGACTTAACTTATCGCTCAATTGCAACTCAACCTCTGCATTGTAGTTGCTATG
>JAGQMT010000050.1 GCA_020428565.1 Candidatus Saccharimonadota bacterium
TATTGCTTGAATTGAGCTGGGGTCATCATGTCAGGTAACCCCATATGCCATCTACGGTTAATGTAGTGTTTGGTAAATCTGTAGGCTCGTTCCTGTAGTTCTGCGATGTCTTTTTGTTGGTATTCGCCTCTTGGGAAGCATTCGCTTCTGAGTGACTTGTTGAAGTTTTCGATGTGACTCTGTTCATTCTTCTTGTACGGACGACTATAACGATGTTCGGCTACGGCTTCAATAGCCTCACGGAAGGCTGTCTGGAATTCGGAACCATTATCTGACTGGTGGGAGCTGTATTGAGCCATAGAAGGCGTTATGGGTGACAAAAGCCTCGGCACCGGTGTTCATTTCTAAGTTTGCACCAATAACCACGCTAGGTTCTTTAGTGAAGATATACATAGCCGTGTAGGCATAGACTCCGCCACCTAAATCAACGGTGTCGTGCTCTACGACTTCTCTTGGGTAGCAGGCGGTGACCAATGCCTTATGTTTTTTGTACTTCTGTATTCCAACAACTGCTTTAGTAAAACGTCTATGCAACCAACGGTAGATAGTAGATAGCGCCAGAATGATGCCGTGGTTTTCCTTGAGTTCTAAAATACGGTCAATAATAGGCCTGCCAATAGCCTGTGGGCTGTGATGAGGTGCTGAACTGCTGGTTGGGATAGGCCATCTGAATGTTAGCAATCTAGAAGTGCCAACTGGGCGAGTTGGCCGGTTAGGGTTATCTGTTTGTCGATATTTGTTTATCTCTAACCACTTCTGTCTCCAGCAGTAGATAGTACTACGGTGAACACCACAGCGGTTAGCTACCACGAACAGGGTTAATTGCTCAATGATAAGCATCCGAAGAGCAATTGCTCTCGCTTTTGGTAGATTAGGGTTGGTAGAATAAGCCATGGGTAGGCTCCTTTCGTTATTATGTGATTATAATTACAGTTTAGGACGCCTACCTTTTTTAGTTCAATGTTGGATGCAAAGGTAGTGAAGGATTACGAAAAGCTTGCTAACAGATAGGGTGCAGGGTATAATATTAGTTAATCTGAACGGATAAGACTTGGTGTTCCATGTTAAACAGCCTAAGGGTTGCCGCAGACAATAAAGGAGGCATGATAACCATGTCAAAAAATAATACAATTTCCATGGATGATCTATTAGCATCTAGCGATATTGAGCAATTAAAATCAGGAGACGTCGTAGAGGGGGTGATTACTTCGGTTCGTAAACACGAAGTTTGGCTAGATCTAGGGGCTAACGGTGTTGGCGTTGTTATGCGTCGCGAGATTGGTCAAGGCCAGAAATTAGAAGTAGGAAATAAGGTTACTACTAGCGTAGTAGATCCCGAGATGGATGAAGGTTATGCTCTATTAAGCATGAAGCGTGCAGTAAAGGATAGGGGATGGGACGAACTGCAACGAATCTTTGAAGCTCGCGAAATAGTAGAAGTACTACCTTATGACGCTAATAGGGGCGGACTATTGGTTGAGGTTGAAGGAATACGCGGATTCCTGCCCGTTTCTCAGTTAGCCGCTGGTCATTATCCTCGTGTTTCAGGTGCGGACAAAGATGAAATTTTACAAAAACTTAATGCTTTAACTGGACAAAATCTCAGGGTAAGAGTTTTGGATGTTAGTCGAAAAGATAATAAACTTATCTTTTCTGAGAAAGAGGCTGTAAAGGATGATATGCAGTCTCGTTTTGCAGAGTTAAAAGTCGGAGACGAAGTTAAGGGTGTAGTTACTGGCGTAATTGATTTCGGTGCTTTTGTTAATGTTGACGGAATTGAAGGGTTGGTCCATATTTCAGAAATATCATGGGAGCGAGTCGAAGATCCTAGAAAATATGTGAAGACAGGACAAACTATAGAGGCTAGGATTATATCGATCGATAAAGATCGGTTGTCGCTGAGCATTAAACAAATGCAACAAGATCCATGGCTTAAAGAGGTTAGGTCGTTTAATAAAGGCGATACTGTAACTGGTAAGGTTACTCGCATTACTCCATTTGGTGCTTTCGTGCAATTGAGTTCAGCGGTCGAAGCTCTTGTGCATGTTTCTGAAATGAGCGACGATGAAGGTGTTGATCCAGAAAAAATATTTCAACTTAACGAAACTAAGCAATTCAAGGTTCTAGAGATTGATACGGAGTCACGTAAGATAGCATTGAGCTTAAAAGATACTAAATAAAATTCTCAAGTGTACTGTCATTCAAGGAATTTAATTATAGAAAGGCGTTTATGGCACAACGAATCATAGAGATCGAGGATCCAATTACCGTTGGCGCACTCGCCGATAAACTTCTATTGCCCGTCTCGAAGCTTATAGGAGAGCTTATGAAAAACGGAGTCATGGCAACTGTTAATGAGAGAATTGATTTTGATACTGCACAGATTATTGTAGGAGAATTAAATTTAGATATAGATTTAGCAAAAAAGTCTACATCTGTAAGTAATGAAAATTCAATTAGACGTAAAACGAATGCAAGTGGAGACTCGCGTCCACCTGTTGTTGCTGTGATGGGGCACGTAGACCACGGTAAAACTAGTTTATTGGACGCTATTAGGGGTGAAGATACTGCAAAATCTGAAGCTGGTGGCATTACTCAACATATATCTGCTTATCAGATATCTCATAACGATCGAGCTATTACTTTTTTGGATACTCCTGGGCATGAGGCTTTTGCTGCCATCAGGGAGCACGGAGCATTATTGACCGACGCTGTTGTTGTGGTCGTGGCCGCTGATGACGGGGTTAAGCCACAGACTGTTGAAGCAATACGTTTTGCCAGAAAGGCGGGCGTTAAAATTATAGTAGCTATAAATAAGATAGATAAGGACGGGGCTAACATTCCTCAGCTAAAACAACAACTTGCTGAGCAGGACTTGCTTGTTGAGGAGTGGGGTGGCGATACTATTGTAGTTGAGGTCTCTGCAAAAACTGGCCAAGGACTGTCTGAGTTGCTGGATATGATTCTTTTGGTGGCCGACGTGGAGGATCTTAAAGCCGATGTAAATGTGCCGGCTACTGGATTGGTAATCGAAGCTCATTTTGAGCAAGGACGAGGTCCAGTTGCTATTGGACTTATAGACGAAGGAATGATCAAAAAAGGTGATTATGTTGTAGCAGGGTCTACGTATGCTAAAATTCGTAGCCTTGAATCTACGAATAGAGATCTTATTACCCAGGCGTCGCCATCAATGCCTGTACTAATTACAGGATTTAAAGAGCTGCCTCAATTTGGAGACGAATTCTATGTAGTAAAAGACGAGAAGACGGCGCGCAATAAGGCGCAGGTCATGTTTCAGCAGAAAAAACATGACGGTAGTCGTCGAGACATAGGAGGCAGTGAGTTAATTAGGATAATTAATCGCACTAACAAGGTCAATGAATTCCCTGTAATTATTAAGGCCGATGTGCAGGGTTCGTTAACATCGGTAATCGACAGTATCAAGACTTTAGATAGCGATGAAGCGACTGTTCGGATCGTGAGTAGTGGCGTGGGGTCGGTAAGTGAAAGCGATGCCCATATTGCTAGCAGTACTGGTGCTGTAATTTATGGGTTTAACATATCACTACCGCAGAATATTAAGCGTTTAGCGAGTCGAGACAAGACCAGCATTAGGCTCTATGACGTAATTTATGAATTAATCGATGATGTAAAAGTAGAATTAAGTAAATTATTACCCCCTGAAATTATAGAGACCGATCTGGGTCGATTAATAGTTAAAGGGATATTTAAGACTACTAAAACAGAGATTATTTGTGGCGGTGAGGTTTCTACTGGAAAGCTTATCGTTCCAGCTATGGCCAGCGTCTATAGAGGGAAAGATAAGCTGGGAGAGGTACAAGTCGTTGGACTTAGGCGTGGTCCTCAGGAGACTAAAGAAGTTTTTGAAGGTGAAATGTGTGGTTTAAATTTAGCCACCAGTAGTCGAATAGAACTACAAGAGAATGACGAAATACAACTATTTGCCAGGGAGTCTGTTAGCAGACATTTATAGGTGTAACTTATGTCAGCAGAGGATATGCTTTCGGAAAATACCAGTAAACAACTACAGAATGATCTAGAAAAAGATCACTCCGCAGACTTAGGTAAACCAGAGCAACAGCGGTCTGTTTTTAGCAGGATAAGATCTAGGGCGCAATTGAGCGATATATCGTGGATTAGGTTATTGGCTGGTGAACCAAAAGAAAGTGATAATACAGATTCTGAACGTAAGTCCTATGGTAAATCTTCTAAATTTCTTCGTGATTTGAGAGGGTTACTAGTACCAAGGCCTGAAATTATAGCTGATACCGATAATATGGAAGGCGATGATGAGTTAAAATATTCTTTAATAAGTGAAGAAAATATTCAAGATAATACGGGTGAAGTATCGGCACCGGGAGTCAATATTGGCAAAGGATCCGATAGCTCACTAGCTCTATTGTCCGAAGGAGCACATAGTACTATTCCCATAGATAATCCTGCAGAACTAAATTTAAATCAATCCACTAAAGCTATTCAAACTCAAGTAGAGGGTTCTACGGGTGTAATTTACGACATTTCAAATGGTGTTAATGCTAAAGACACCCAGGCTATGCTGCAACGTAATGAACGAGATGATGGTTTAATTTCTATAGATCATGAGCGAAGCTCAGAAGGTAATCCGTCTAATATATTGCCCGTAGATAAAGATCGAAATATGTACGATTACAAGGAAAGTCTTAGGAGTCCTTTAGGTGCATTACTAGCTGTGGATTTGATTAATTATTCTATATCACGAAGACGCGATGCAAAGATAAGGGCAGATTCTATGAGGCGTGACAGGAATATCTCCAAAGAGCTTCACAAGCAGTCGTTACTAGATGCTAGAGATAATTTAAACCATAGTACTCATTATTCGAGTGTAGATAAGCGATTGAACATGTTGGAAAAACAACACAAATCTCTTATTCAGGATGAAGTTGCTAAGGGATATGAATTAGCTGTAGAGGTGTTAGATAAGGCTAAAGTAGACAAAGATACAACGAATAAAGCGAATAACA
>JAGQMT010000051.1 GCA_020428565.1 Candidatus Saccharimonadota bacterium
GATACGATGTACGCCCCAATGGGATACTCAAAGCTCAAGACGGTCAGAACTACCAAAAAGTAAGTGATACCGAAGCCCTAAATCTTCGAAACGCCATCATTAACTACAACAAGCGTGTACGTGCCGAACTCTATGCTCAGTTTGTCTAATCCAAATTTCTGCTAGCTTTACGATAATTGCTTTATAATAATTACACCATGCACAAAGTTTACTTAGATTACGCAGCTGCTACGCCAATGAGACAAGAGGTCCTAGAGGCGATGTTGCCATACTTTATTGATAAATTCTATAATCCATCAGCCCTGTACCTAAATGCGCAGGATGTAGCCCAGAGCCTAGCCACTGCCAGATCCGCTGTAGCCAGAGAGCTTGGCTGTAAAACGTCCGAAGTAGTATTTGTCGCTGGTGGTACAGAATCAGATAATTTAGCTATCGATGGCGTCATGCAGTCACACCCAAATGCCAATCTGGTTGTATCCGCCGTCGAGCATGACGCGGTACTAATACCGGCCTCCAAATATGACTGTCGAGTCACTCAAGTCAATACACTAGGCATAGTTGATATAGCAGACATCGAGTCCAAGATTGATGACAACACCGTACTTGTGAGCATCATGTATGCCAACAACGAGATTGGCTCTATTCAACCCATCAGAGAGATTGCCAAACTAATTACTGCTATCCGAGATGAACGACAGGCCAAACTAGGCATAGACGCACTGCCAATCTACTTCCATACCGACGCTTGTCAAGCTCCTAATTATCTGCCCTTGCTAGTCAGTAATCTCGGTGTCGATTTGATGACACTCAATGGCGGTAAAATCTATGGCCCCAAGCAATCGGGAATCTTGTTCATAAAAACAGGTGTCAAATTAGCTCCTCAGATCCTAGGTGGCGGTCAAGAACGCGGGATTAGAAGTGGCACAGAGAACGTAGCTTCTGCAATCGGCTTTGCCAAGGCCCTGACAATGGTTGCCGAGGTTAGAGAGTCGGAAGTTACAAGACTAGAGCCATTGCGAGACAAACTAATTGCTGAATTGTTGTTATTATCCGATAAATTGATCATCAACGGTAGCAAACACCGGCTAGCCAACAATATCCACTTCGCTATTGCGGGCGTAGATAATGAACGACTGATGATGGAACTAGACGAACGTGACATCATGGTGGCTACGGGTTCGGCCTGTAGCGCCAGCAACGATGAACCGTCACATGTGCTAAAAGCCATAGGATTGTCTGACGACATGGCACGAAGTAGTATTCGGATTACCCTTGGTCAACAAACTACCGAGTCTGATATCACTGCACTTCTATCGGCCATTCGAGACTTAATCTAAGTTCCAACTAGTATTCATAAATCGAATATTTTAACTAATTTTGTTGATTGATTTGCTTATTCATCTACCTACTTCTGTCACAAGCCAATAACTGTTAAAATTATTAAGCATGCAAGAAGAAATCATAGATCCATGGGCAAACGAAACAGCCCAAGTAGATGTCAACAACCTGTTAGCTGGACTCAACAAAGAACAACAGCGAGCAGTCCTGACTACAGATGGGCCATTGCTCATTCAGGCTGGTGCTGGCAGTGGCAAGACTAAGACATTGATACATAGAATTGCTTACATCATCGCTACCCACAAAGCAACTCCACACAATATCTTGGCCGTCACCTTTACCAACAAAGCTGCCCGAGAAATGCGTGAACGAATTGCCTTTTTACTTAACCAAGATGCTGACAACCGAGCCTTTATGCCCTTCATGGGGACTTTTCATAGTATTTGCGTGCGTATACTACGCCGAGACGGTCAGTATATTGGCGTGCCATCGAACTTTGTTATTTTTGATGAATCAGATAGGCAAAGTGCCGTTAAGCGAGCTATGAAAACTCTCCGAATTGATGACAAAGAATTCGCCCCTAGAACCATAGCCAGTATTATTAGTAGTAACAAAAATGACATGATAGACCGTGAGGAATTCCTAGACCTAGCTAATTCACCCACCGAGTTTAAGGTCGCCGAAGTCATGCCAATTTATGAAAAATATCTACATGATGCTAGGGCGCTAGATTTTGATGATTTGATTGCCAAAACCGTTAAACTATTATCGACCAAAGAAGATATACGCAAGCGATGGCAAGAGCAGTTTCGCTATGTGCTAATTGATGAGTATCAGGACACCAATACTGCTCAATATAAGCTCGTCAAGTTACTCGTCGGCAATCACAAAAACATTGCCGTTGTTGGTGACGACTGGCAATGTTTTCCAAAAGACACCATGGTAGCAACAACTACAGGCAACAAAAAGATTCAAGATATCAAAAAAGGTGAGCTAGTCTTAGCTGGAGCTGGCTTTGGCAAAACACACAATTTTGAGGTTAGCGCAGTAAAGAAATTTAAGTACAATCAAAAATTACTCAGGATACAGACCGAGCGAGGTCACACAATCAGAGTAACACCGAATCATATGATGTTTGCAAGGCTAGATATCACCGACAAGTTCTTTGTTTATCTGATGCAATCAGATGATATGGGTTTTCGCATTGGTCTAACTAAAGGCAGTAGATTTGACGGACGTAGAGATGATGTAGGGCTAAGAGTTATATCCAATCAAGAACGAGCAGATAGGATGTGGATACTACGGGTCTGCGATAGCAAAGAAGAAGCTCAATATCATGAATCTTTATTATCATACACTTATGGTATACCTATGACTGTTTTTAGAGAATACGCCAATCGGTCAATGAAATTTAGTCAAAAATATATTGACCAATTATACCAAGCCATAGATACCGAAGATAGAGCCGACAAGCTGTTTCAGGCCGAAGGATTGGATTATCACTACCCTCATTTCGTACCGAATGCCACAAGTCGCAACGGCACCAAAAAATTAAATGTCAATATTGTCTTGTTTGGTGATAAACGCTCGTCTAATCGAAGCCCATGGTCAAGCAGTAGATTATCTATGAATACTTCCATAGCTACTGATCTAAGTGTATTTTCGACTATGGGCCACACTGTTAGGCAAGGCAAAGCAGGAACGTATCGCACAGAGATCCATAATCTTGATTACGGTCAAATAGAGACGCTGTCCAATGAAATTATCGACAAAATCAATCAAAATATTCGAATTTGTAAATATGCCTATATGACTAATCGCAAGATGAGTTTTATGCCCGCGTCCCACGTTCGAGTAGACATGCTACTGCCAGTATTAGATGGCCATGAACTGATTGATGATAAAGTAATCGCTGTTGAAAAGGAGCATTATCAAGGTTTCGTTTATGACCTAGACATCAACACAGTGCATAATTATATTGCTTCTGACATTGCAGTGCATAACTCAATCTACGGATTCAGAGGAGCAAATTTTAAGAATATACTGAACTTCGAAAAAGACTACAAGGATACAGTAATTATCAAGCTGGAACAAAATTATCGTAGTACCAAATCTATCCTAGATGCCGCCCATGCCGTAATTACCAAAAACGTTCATCGTTCAGACAAAAAGCTCTGGACCGAAGAAGCCTCTGGTTTGCCAGTACAAATTTTGCAAGCCCAAAACCAAAATGCCGAAGCCGATATGATAATTCGACGAATCGAAGCAATGGTTTCGGCCAAGCGTCGCAAATATAGCGATTATGCCATCCTGTATCGTACAAATGCCCAGAGCCGTGCTATCGAAGAAATGCTAGTTCGCTTTGGTGTACCATACAAAATTGTCGGTGGCGTTCGGTTTTATGACCGCAAAGAAATCAAAGACATTATGGCTTATATTCGGCTGATTTATCAGTCTGACGATTTTGCTAGTTTTGAGCGAATTGTAAATGTCCCGGCCCGCGGTGTTGGCATAAAAAGCGTCCAGAATTTTAACCAATGGCGCTCGGAGAATGCGCTGAATTTAACGCGCGCTCTAGAGCAAGTAAACGAATGTAGCGACATCACGCCAAAGGCCCGTAAGTCGCTTAGCGAACTAGCCGATATTTTGAGCTCGCTGCGCACCGTTGCCGAAGAATCCAGCGTTTCTGGTTTGATAGATTCGTTGATCCGCCGGATTGATTATTTGAACTACCTAGATGACGGAACGGCGCAAGGCGAATCCCGAGTAGAAAACGTTAAAGAACTTTTGAGCGTGGCCGACGAGTACCAAGACGTTGGCTTGGACGGATTCCTAGAAGAGGTCAGTTTGCTTAGCGATGTCGACCAGGCCGACTTAAATTCCGACGCCATGGTTTTGATGACGCTGCACTCCTCGAAAGGTCTGGAGTTTCCGGTGGTTTTCATGACCGGAATGGAAGAGACGATTTTTCCGCATTCACGCGCGCTGTACGACCAAAACGAAATGGAAGAAGAACGCCGGCTTTGCTACGTGGGCATGACGCGCGCGCGCCAAGAACTGTATATGATTCACGCTTCGGCGCGTATGCTTTACGGTGGAACTCAGCACAATCCGCCGAGCCGATTTTTGAGCGAAATTGACGGCCAAGTTGCTAACGCGCCAGAACTTTTTGGCTCGAACAGCTTTGGCAACAAATTCCAGAATAGTTTCAGTAAGAGCATCCCAAAAGACCCTATGCCGCCGCGGCCTGACCTTGGCAAATCAGAAGAACCGCGGGTGGTGCTAGATCTTGAGCCGGGCGATGTGGTGAAGCACCAACTTTTTGGCGCCGGCACAATTTTGGAAATGGACGGCGACATGGCGGCGATTCATTTCAAGGGCAAGGGAGTGAAGAAGCTAGACACCGCCATCGCTCCACTCGAAAAAATCGAATAGTTTGAATTTTGCGGGCGGTTCAAGCATAGGCAAGAAGGTGGTAAAATAAACTAGCGTATCTGGGCGGTTTTGCCCGTGCGCAGTTTTTGATGAAAAACAAACTCCACTTTCTAGATAAACATCCGTTTTTGATTCCGGTTATCACGATCATCGGCCTTTTTTTGTTGACTCCGATCTTTTTTATTATTGCTGGCGCCGAAACTTTGGGTC
>JAGQMT010000052.1 GCA_020428565.1 Candidatus Saccharimonadota bacterium
TTTAGTCTGAATAATATCTATGCCGTATTTTTTGTCTATCTTGCTTCGTAAATAACCAATATAGACCTCGACCGTATTTTCTAAAGTATCATCATCGTCACTCCAAACATGCTCAATAAGTTGTAGCTTGCTCACAACTTGACCTTTGCGTCGCAGTAAATATTCCAGCAAGGCAAACTCTTTGGCCGTCAAATCCACGAGCTCACCATCATAAAAAACTTGCTTAGAATCAGAATTGACAGACAGCTTGTCATACACCATGGCATTGCCAAGAAAGTTACGCGGCCGACGTAGGAGGGCGTACAGCCGCGCGACTAACTCGTCAAAAGCAAAAGGCTTGGCCAAATAATCATCCGCGCCACTACTCAGACCCTTAACCTTGTTGTCTACTTCTGCCTTGGCAGTCAGCATCAAAATAGGCGTTGTCACGCCCTCGGCCCTCAGCTTATCGCACACCGCTGGACCATCCATACTCCCAGGTATCATCCAATCCATAATAATCACATCGTACTCCGAGCTCCTACCATAGCTCAACGCATTATCACCATCACCAACCACATCCACACTAAATGTTTCTGATTCTAGTCCCCGTTTAAGACTTTTGGCAATTTTTGGTTCATCTTCAACAATCAGTACTCTCATACTTATATGATACAACCCCTAGCTGATAAATTCCTGAATAAGCTATATAATATAGTGTAGTTATGGAATTTTGGCACAAGCAAACCAAGGAAACTCCGCTGTATCCAGATATCTTATGGAGCAGGCCAGAGAACAAATTATCGGCTGGCAAGTTACTAATTATTGGTGGCAACAAAAACGGCTTCACTAGTATCAATCAAGCCTATCAAATAGCCCAAAATACTGGAGCAGGAAGCATCAGGGTAGTTTTGCCAGATGCCCTAAAAAAGACCCTCGGGCCACTTGGGCCTTATGATTTCGCACCCAGCACTCCCAGTGGAAGTTTCGCCACCAAAGCCTTCAACGATTTACTCCAGCAATCCACTTGGGCAGATTGCGTTTTGCTAGCAGGCGATATGGGGCGCAATTCCGAGACGGCCATATTGCTAGAAAAATTCACCAGTCACTACCATGGCCCACTCGTAGTCACCAAAGATACAGCCGATTACTTCATCAACTTTTTGCCAACTATCCCAGACTCTAGCAACATCACGTTAATTATCAATCTAGGTCAATTACAAAAACTTGGCACTGCACTCAAGTTTGACACACCTTTCCTGCTAGACATGGGGGTGATGATGCATGCACAAGCCCTGCATAGATTCACCAAACTTCACAACTTCACAATTATGACCAAAGATCTCAACAATATTATCGTCGCCAAAGACGGCCTAGTTATCACAACCAATGTACAAAATCAGACCGATTTGTGGCAAACAGAATCCGCCGCCAAAGCCTCTGTGTTACTCATGCAAAATCCCACCAAACCACTACAATCCATCACCACTTCGGTTATAGTCTAGCCAAATCTACGACTTGCGGTTTATAATAATTTCGCTAATCTCTGCCTGTTTTGGTGTTTCGACAACATTAACAAGCTCGTTAGCAATTATTTCTACTGGCATCCAGTTTTCTGGGTCAGACAACTGCTCGCCAGTAATTTTTTCAAGCATTTTATTACGCATACCACCTGGACAAAAACTAATTGCTCGTGATTTTTTACCCTTAAATAACTCTTGTAATGACTTAGTGTAGCCACGCATTGCCCATTTGCTACTGACATAAACTGGTTCGCTCGCAGAGCCTTTTGTGCCAGCCGTAGAAGAAACATTTATAGTGTCGGCTTCGTCCTTGATAATCCTATCAAGCAAAAAATTGACGAGATAGATTGTGCCCATAACATTGGTGGAATACACATTTACGATATCACTAAATTGTTTTTCGTCTGTGCGGTCAAATCTACTCATAATGCCGGCACAATTTATTAAAGTCGTAATTGGAGTGTCTAGCTCCAAAACTTGTCTTGTAGCATTTTCAATAGACTTCTCATCTGTTAAATCAAGTGCGATGTGTTTAATTCTGTCGTCAGTTGGTTTTGAGCGAGAAAGAGAAAAAACATTATAGCCTTTTTCAAGCAACAGTTGTGCAGTGGCAAAGCCTAAGCCATCGCTTGCACCAGTAATTAAAATTTTTTTTATGAAACCAAGTATAACACCTTAGCACTGCTGTTGCCATAATCAAAGATCCAATACTGACTACACCAACAACAAAATTGAAGTGTTCAAAAAGTGAATTTCTCGGGGTGGCTTAACTTATTGCGACGCGTTTGCCAGCTTTGCCTTGATATTTGCCATCTTCGTGAACAGCATCAGACTCATGCCCCCAAAAGGTTGGGTCGTGAGGCGTATAGATGGCATGGCCACCCTTAATCACTCCATCACTATGAATACCCGAACGATGCACATTAGTATCACGTCCAACGATAGGTGACTGACGATGCACCTCCAAGCCAGCAAAATCCATGACAGTCCGTGCTACTCGCACTGCCTGACTAGGATTAAACTCAAACCTCACTGGCACTGACATATCAGACATAGATTTGAACAAATTTGCGACCACAGGAAATACGTCAGCATTACCAGCACGCTCCCCCAAACCACCTATAGCCGTTTCTAGCTGAACTTTCACCCGTACATCGTTGCTCGCACTATAGTCCGCAGCCGCCATCACCAAACCTATAGTATTGGCCGTGGCTTGATCCAAATCATTGTGATTATGAGCCGAAATCGTAACCGCTGGATTCTCTTGCATAACCCAATCAATAACCCGACCATAAAAATCCTTCATCCAAAACGGACTACGCTGACCAACTGTATCAGGGACATTGATCACATCTGCACCTTGCTCGATGGCCGTCTTGATTACACGCTCCAAATAATCAGGCTCCGTGGTACTAGCCGCTTCAGCCGAAAACTCAATACTCGCCCCATAATGACATTGGCTCAAACTACGAGCAAGTCGCACTGCCTCACGACCCATTTGCAAAACATCCTCTGGAGTTTTGCCAGGGAATTTAGCCCGCATATGCTCTGGATCAGTTGATACAAAAGTATGGATGCGTGGTCGCACCGCATTCGACACAGCCTCCCATGTGGCCTCGATATCGCTTGGCGTAGTGCGAGACAAACCAGCAATCACTGGCGTTCGCGCAACGCTATATTCATTCTGAACACCCCAAACTTGCACATCATAATAAGTCTGCCCAACAGTATTCGCGACCGACCTAACTTCTTCTCTGTCGCCAAGAGTTGCCGGAAAACCAGCCTCGATCACACCAGCACCAAGCTGCGCTATATTATGAGCTATATCAGCCTTACTACCATCGGGAAACTGATTAGCATACGGCAAAGCCTGCGCCCCATCTCGTAATGTAGTATCAAAAATTTCTATTTCTACACCATTTTTATTCATTATATTAAATCTCCTCAAAATTAAAAATCAGACTCGGTGAAGCCTGATTATCGTGGACTGTACTAAACCGCTGTTAGGAGCGGTAGGCTTCAACCATAACGAAGCACAGCCCTTGCAGACTGAGTAAGAGCAACTGACCCATGCTTCTAATAGTAGATGAAACCATAGCAATAAATCTAACATCCACAGCCACATCTGTCAAGCAAATCAGAGGTTAATCAAAGGTTATCAGACGATAACAAATCTTGCATCAAATTATCGACGTCATTATAGCTCTTGACGCGCCCTTGACGACGAAGTGTATCATTTTCGGCAATTTCTCTGGTATACCGAGCTTCAGACTTGGGAGTGAGGCGCACAGACTCTTCAAAATTAACTCTCCGACCATCTATATCAGCCTTAGCCAAAAAACGAATATATGCCTGCAACGAATCAAAACCATTACGATGAGCGTATTTTTCCCACTGGTCGCGAATGTCTCTATCTATTGGTACTTGTAATTTTACATTACTCATATCAATATGAGTATCAAAATAGTATAATTATGTCAAAACAATATTCTGGTGTTCTTGTACGACAAAGCTAGAGCCTATTTTGAGGAAACGCCAGAAAAGCACAAGCCCCGCCAGAAAAAATCTTTGTATTTTTTGAGATTTACCCCGCCGATTTTTTATTTTTTAAGGAAAAGGCTGTTTCTGTCGGTTCGCCTGCCGTAAACGGCAGAGGCGGCGTGGCATTATCAGCGATTTTCGTCAAAATGACGGCTGGAAACACGCTGGCAGTTGTTTTGAGATATTTAGCGAGAGCGTTCACGACATACAAGGCGCAATAAACTACCTGAAAACACTCGGCAAAACACGCTTTATTTTGCAAGGACACTCACTTGGCTGTACCAAAGTTGTAAACTTTGTGCTGACTGGGGGTATTACTGGCGTTGAAAAAGTTATTTTGCTCGCTCCAACTGATATGGTTGGCTGGGCGAATACCGACCCTAGACATCAGGAGTATTTGACAAAAGCAAAACAACTTACCGCCGAGAACAAAGATCAAGAGTTAGTGAGCGCAGAGTGCTGGCTCGATAAAACGCCAATTTCAGCGCAAACTTACCCTGGCTTATGTGAGACTGGTAGTTCAGCCGATATCTACAGTAAACGAGAAGGCGGTGCATTACTTGGAAAAGTAAGTTTGCCAATACTTATTCCTTACGGAACAGCCGACATCGGCATTACCGCAATTGACGGCACAATGAACAAATGGTTGGGGCGCGTGAATAAAATCAAGCACGAGAATACGCAAGTTGCCGTCATAGACGGTGCTTCGCACGGTTTTAGAGGTTTCGAAGACAAACTAGCAAATGTTGTCGGA
>JAGQMT010000053.1 GCA_020428565.1 Candidatus Saccharimonadota bacterium
ACAAGCATGCTACGGCTGTGTTTAGCGGAGCAATACCATCTACTTTGGAATTTTTGAAGCCAGAAGAAACCATCGAGACGAATACTGATTCATTGCGTGATTTTATTGTTTCTCTAGATAAATCCAAGGCAGACAAACTGCGTTATAAGGTAGAGGAAAACGTAGTAAAGATTTACATTACGCCGTATAGGACGTCTATCTCTGAGGCGGATTTGGAATTTACGCAGGGTGATTTTAATGTCGATGTGGTCATTGCACTAGGTGTTACGAAGCGGGAAGAGCTTGATAATGCTATTATGGCGCACGGTAGAATATTGCATGATGCTACATTTATCACTGTTACGGCTGGTCAGGATATTTCTGAGTTGGGGCAGATTAACTGGCAAGATCAAGCTGCCAGTTCACTGAGTGAAATGATTACTAGTATTAGCGAATCTTTCAAAAGAGGAATTATAGATGAGCAAATTGCTACGGCATTACTTACGGGTATTGTATCCGAGACAGAGCGGTTCTCGAACCCTAAGACCACACCAAAGGTGATGACGATGTCTGCACAGTTGATGGCGGCTGGTGCAAATCAACAGCTTATTGCTAACGAATTACAAAAAGCTACCGAGATAATTCCAGAGGCGTTGCCTAATGCCCCTGAGACGGATGAGTTTAAGGATATACCTCAAGACAGTACGACTTCCAGTGATGGTACGCTAAGCATTGATCACACAATTGATGATATACAGGCCGAGACAGCGAAGCTGAAGACGATACAGGATTTGGAGTCTGGTCATACGCCTCCATCTGTACCTGCTGATGCTCTTGCTGACGCATCTATAGCGGATATTGCGACGTTGGCATCCGGTTCGACACCGTTGCCAGCTCCATCTGAACAGTCAGTGAGTAGTATGATTAGTACTCCTAGTGAAGTATCTCAGGAAGCTTTAAGCGATACGGGCGCTGAGCATGTATCTGCTGGCTTAGATTCGTCGGTGCCATCGGCCAATCAACCTAGTCTTGGAGTATTGCCACCACCGCCAGAAGCTCCAGCGACGGAGCCTAATGTCGAGTCAGTGCCGGTAGTTGAAGCCCCTCCTGTTAAAGATGAGCCAACGCCGACTCCAGCACCAGAGCTAGAGCAAGCACCAGCGCCAGAGGATGATGGCGAAATTCATATTGATACAGACGGTAATTTATTGCGCAAAGCAGCTATGCAACCCAAGCATAAGGTATTGCAACCCCTGCCATCATTGGAGGAAGCAGAAGCTGATTTGTTTAAAGTACAAGATGAGCCAGAGGTTATTAAGCCAACTGTTAATGCAGATGCAGGGAATCAGAGTGAGTCTTCGGCGAATGCAACTCCGCTCACTACTGGTGCGGGCGTAGAGTTGCCTACAGTACCTTCTGCTATGGGAATGACTGGTACGTTGGCGGACCTAGAAAAAGCGGTAGACAGTCCACATCTAGCGCAACAAGCAGGTGTCGATAGTGCAAGAAACGCAGTTTTTGAAGCACATAACGATGGATCTCCTACTGTTGACCTATTGTCTGATGCACCATCTGTTAATCCTCCTGAGTCTATATCTTATGATACATATAGATTGCCCGAAGATGGTCAATCTCAGGGTGCGGTGAGTGATGTAGGCGAAAATTTACCAGAAGATTCTCAAAATAGTAGCATTACTCCACCGCCAGTACCTCCACCAATGATGCCCCTTGGGTAGACTGTTGTTATGAGGTTTGCAGGGGTTTGCTATAATCAATCTTGATGATAGAAGTAGACACGAACGATATATTGCTAGTCGATAAGCCAGTTGGATGGACGAGTTTTGATGTCGTCGCCAAGATTCGTGGACAAATTCGTCGTAGTTATTTGGATAAGGGTGTTAAGCCAACCAAAAGACAGTTGCGCGTAGGTCATGCTGGTACTTTGGATCCGTTTGCTACAGGATTGTTAATTGTATTGGTTGGCGATGCTTGCAAACAAGCTGGTGAGTTTTTGAAGTTAGATAAAACTTATGAATTTACTGCTATGCTTGGCAAGGTGAGTACTACTGGCGATCCAGAGGGAACGATTAGTGACGTTGCGGTTGAAGGTAGCATGCCTAGTTTGCAGGATGTAGAGCAAGTTTTGAGTGAGTTTGTCGGCGATATTAGCCAAGTGCCACCAGCGTATTCTGCTATCAAAGTTGATGGTAAGCGAGCTTATACACTTGCCAGAGAGGGTAGGATAGTCGCATTAGTACCAAGGGTCATTAAGATCCATAGGCTAGACTTATTAGAGTATGAGTATCCGTTGTTGCGTTGTCGGGCGAGCGTTGGTAGTGGTACATATATTCGTACATTGGTCGAGGATATAGCCAAGGCGCTGGGAACTGGAGCCTATTGCACTCAACTCCGTCGTACGGTGGTTGGCAATTATTCTATAGAAAACGCTGTGGTAGTCGAGGCTATTGTTTCATCATGAGTGCGTGAGCAACAATATTATCGCCTGTGGCATGTCCTAATGAACCCGGGCCTTTGGCAAGAGCTATTTCTGTGAAGCGGTCATTATTAATATCGGCTGTTACTACAGGGTCGTATAGTTTACTGCCTTCGATTCGGATTGTAGAAATCTTGGCTTCTGGGTTTTGCACAAGAGCATCGATGATTAGTCGGTAGTAGTTTGGGTTTGACATGGCTGTGTAGAGGGCTTTGTTACCTCTGTTGGCAAGCGATGCTATGCCAAATTCAGCAAAGTCTTTGGCAAGTTTTGGTAAATTCATGGCTTTGGATAGTGACTGCAAATTTGCGTGTTTAATCGCCGCTAAGGTGTTACCTCCAGAGCTCATGAAATCTTTTTGGAGCTGTTTTGGGGTGATGTTGCGATTTGGGGCTTCGATGGAATGTATAGCGTGTACATCTAGTCTGGTAGAGCCTGTTGTGGCTATACCGAGCGCAGTGAGACCACCTTGTGAGTAGCCATCCAGTACGACTTTGCCAATGTGACCAAATCTGGAGAGCGCAAGTTCGACTGTACGGGCTTGCTTTTCATAAAAAGGTTTCATGTCGCCATCGGCCATGGTGGTGACTTCTTTATCGTTAAAGCTGTACCATTTATCACTGATACTATTGTTGGGCAGTACAATGGTGACGCCATCTGGGTTGTTGATACGACGGTGCATCTCGGAGCGTAGCACCATGGATGGTTTCCATCCTTGTTGAAATGGTAGGGCTAGTACGTTTACACCAGCTTCAGGGTCTCCTTCGAACAGGATGTGGCCTTGGCCTAGCAAGTGGTCGATATCTTTGGCGTTGGTGTGCGACAATTGTTCGTGGACATCTAAAAAATGGTCGTCAACAAAATTGTGTAATTCGTTTGGTATTATAAAAGGTAGGTTTGATGTTGATATTTTGTTCATTTAGTTATTATATCACGTTTATTTTATATTTGTCAATAATATGTAACTGAATATAATTTTTGGGGTTGATTTTTTGAGTTTAATCTGTTAATATGGTTGCAGACGCATATATTAGGGAACTGGTGACAAAGATTAGTCCAATTTGATATATAGTAACGTTTTAATAATAAATTTAAGGAATCTAGGAATGATTACAACAGATAAGAAGAGCCAGATCATAGCTGATCTAGCTACTAGTAAGAACGATACCGGCAGCCCTGTTGTGCAGGTTGGTATTTTGACAGCTCGTATCACCGAGTTGACAGAGCATCTAAAAATCAACAAAAAGGACCACATGGCTCGTCGTGGTCTGTTGCAGATGGTTGGTAGGCGTAAAAAACTACTCAAGTATGTTGCAGATAAAGACCCTGCATTGTATCTTAGTACTATCAAGAAGCTGGGAATTCGTAAATAGTTTGTACACTTCTAGGTTGCATCTTGCCAAAAGGTAGATAGGTGCAATCAATGAAATGCATAAAATAATTAATCAGAACTTAGCATCAGAGCACAGCTATACAGCCGATCTCTGCATTTCGGTCATGCGTATATCTGAACCTTGGTGCTAAGTATTTGAGGGTGAAAGGGAAAAAATGACAATAAATCCATACAATAAGGATATAATCGCCGTAGAAACAGAGTTTCATGGCAAAACACTAAAACTAGAGGTGAATAGAGTAGGTTTTCGAACTACATCTAGTGTTCTGGTTAGCTATGGTGACACGGTAGTGCTGGGTACGGCAATGGTTGGGTCGAGGCCGGTGGTGCTAGACTATTTTCCGTTGTCTATAGATTACGAAGAGAAATTTTATGCTGCCGGTAAGATTAGCGGTAGTCGGTTTATTAAGCGCGAAGGACGCCCTAGTGATGAGGCGATATTGATTGGTCGGTTGATTGATCGACCTATTCGTCCGTTGTTTCCAAAAGGCTATCGTCAAGAGGTTCAAGTAGTGGCTAGTGTGTTGTCGGCCGATCCAGACTTCCGTCCAGATGCTATTGCAATGATTGCGGCTAGTAGTGCCTTGAGTCTAACTGGTACACCTTTTGATGGTCCAGTTGCAGGGCTACGTATTGGTCGAGTAGGTGGTGAATTTAAGGCTTTTTTGAGTCCTGCGGAACGCGAGGCGAGTGATTTGGATCTAGTGGTCGCTGGTATAGAGAGTGGTATTACTATGGTTGAAGCTGGTGCCGAAGAGGTGTCGGAAGAGGTGATTGCCGATGCGTTAGCTTGGGCATTTGATGCTTATCAGCCAGCTATTGAG
>JAGQMT010000054.1 GCA_020428565.1 Candidatus Saccharimonadota bacterium
GATTTGTTCGGCGGCTCGACTAATACCAGGGTTGGCTGGGGCGTATGATACTGGTGGAGTGTTGGTTGTTGGCGGTTCTGGAACTGGTTCGCTGGCGTTGTCTGGCGGTACTGGTGTCTGTAGACCTTGCGAGTTGCTCATGTCTTGGTTCTCAGGATTGGTCTGAGTTGGTTGATTTATTGGACTTGTATCGATTGGAGTGTTATTATCATTATTCATAGTCCAATTTTAGCATAAGTACTTTGGTTGTGGCTATGGTTTTATTACTGATATTAAGACGAGACCTTGTTTGATTATAAGGCCTCGTCTTTTGAGTTATATTGATAGTTTCTAGCTGGTTTTAGCGAGCGGATGCGCAGCCACTATCCGCTAGATTGCCGGTGAACTTGATCTTGGACTTGGTCTTTTGAGATACATCCCAAAACAACTTACCTGTTACGGATAGTTTACTAGATGCATTATTGGCATTGACTGTCCAAGGTGATGTTTTGTCCTTTGTCAATGAATAGGTTGTGGAGCTGTTAGTATCACCGGTTGCGTGCCACCATAGTAGACCAATATTGTTTGCTGGACCGTAGTTGATGAGCGCCCTAGCTCCTATGCGATTTTGGTCTGGGTTACCAGCTACTCCGGCGACCGGAGGATCGGATGAGGTGAGTGGTTGACCATCGTTTCTTAAGGGGTCTCCTAGTTCGCCAATAATAACAGGTATTTTACGTTGATTCAGAGTTTCTATATATTTTTTGTGCTTTGCATCATCAGCAAAACCATGAATAAAACCATAAGAGTGCCATCCATACATAATGTTACATTTACCTGCGCCAAATGTGGCGTGCATATTATTATCAACTAGATGATCTATATTATTACCTCCCCCGCCTAAGTCGGCTATGATAATATTGTGAGAGGCTTTTTGTCTGAGTCTATTATATACGCTGGTCTGGAAGCTAGACCATGTACTAACATCTGTAGATGCAAAAGGCTCATTGAAAGGATTTAGCCAAACGTATGGGTTGTCTTTGTATCTATCAGTGATTTGATCAAACAGGTTCATTATATTTTGCACTGTGCTATTTGAATAGGCAAGGTTTTTCATTGTTGCATCATGGCATTCGAACATCAAGACAATTTTCTTAGCTGTGTACTCCTTGACTAGTGCATCTATGCCGTTCAGAGTATCTGCATTAGACGGATTGCTTGCATTGCACACCATTGTTACGCGAAGAGTATTCCAGCCCCATTTTTGTACCTCGGTACTTTTTCCAGTGGCGGTGCCAAAGTAGTTGAATACGAAGCCAGTTTCTGCCCATGACGCTTGTCGAACTGCGACATTGGCACCGACTGGATAAAATATATTTCCATCAGGATCTATTATTTGATTACCGACAATATAAAACTTACCACTGGCGGTGTTGTTAGTTGGGGTGTTGGGTGCCGGGTCTCCGTTAAACAAGATGTTCCCATTACTATTAGTTGCTCCATCGTAGCACCTGATAGACGAGCTAGGGTTGCAATTACTAATGCCAATAACTCTAGTTTGTGTTCGGATACTATAAGCACTTGTCAATGCAATTCCTAACGCACCGACTACTGCAAATATAGGAATAAAAAACTTAGGTTTTTTTAGTTTATTGAGCTGCTGAGGTGCTCTTTTTTTGAAGGACTTCCACTTTCTGCTGAATCTTATATGTTTCATTGACTAATAACCCCCTACTATGAATTTGTAAAATATCTTTGCATTGATTGTTATTGTAATATAATTCATAAGCATTTAGAATAGTAAATAAGTTTAAGTACAGTATTTTAAGTTAGGAGGGTTGTAAAATTTATGACAAAAACTAAAGTCAAAACTACTACAATGAATAACAAAGCATCCATTCGATTTATTTTTATGATTGTTATTGCCTTGCTTACTTTGGTGACTATATGGAACTTTCAACGCTCTCGAGTTGTCAATGCTGCTTGCAGTAATACGGGTACGGCTGGTAGGATAGAGGCGGATTTTAATGCCCCTGCGTCAGGTAGCTTTGTTACTTGGGCCGAGGTAAATGCGCCTGCGAATTCGGCCATCACCGGCGGTATAGAAGGCCAATCTTGTCGTACGGTTAGTACAGTTGCAAATTCGACGTGGGCATGGGTGCCTATTAATCAAGGTAATAGAGTGTCTTTGCAGGACGGAGCCTTCTATACACTAAATATAACAACTAGCGCCAGAGGAACTCAGCTTAGGGGTATTAGACTGATAAATAATGAGTGTAATCCTAATACAGACGCCAAGAAATGTGAAACTGAAGCAGTTAACCCGATAATTAACTCCGCACCAGTAATTACTAACGTTCGTCAGACTACTTCGGGTTCAATTTCACCTGCTCGCTTGAATTTTATTGCTAATATAACAGATGATCGTGGCATCTCCTCTGTCGAATTATTTGATAGTGCTACAAAATCAGCCGTGGGCACTATGACGAAAAATGGTAATACCACGGAGTACTCTGCGAGCATTGGTCCTTATGGCCCCGGCACCCATCAGTTTTATGTGGTAGCAAAAGACAATGGTGATCCGTCTTTGGCTACTGCTTCTAGTGTTGTGACGGTAAAGGTTGATGCTCCATCGGCGCCTATTCCAGATTCAACTCCTGTAACAGTTTTTCAGCCGGGAATTTATGATGATACAGTTTTTAATTACGTTGGCGGATGGAGTATTGGTGGTAGTGCTAGCGGTGAGAATAAGTATAATGGGTCGGATTACTGGACTTCGGCCGGAGATGCTGTGGCTACTATCAAATTTACCGGTACTGGAATTGTCGTATACGGCGCGAAGGCCTCTTGGCACGGTATAATGTCGGCAACCTTGGACGGCAAGCACTATAATAATATTGATCAATATTCCGCAAATCGCATTGACCAAGTTGAGCAGCTTCGTATTTCAGGTCTTGAAAACACGGAACATACATTGGTACTCAAAAATACCAAAACCAAAAACAATTCTAGTTCGAATACGATTACTGCAATAGATAAGGTTGTTGTTGTGGGCCAGTCTGGATCTACTCCTCAGACGGAGCCAAGCTCTGGCATTGGTGGTGTGGCCCCAGTCAATAAGGCTCCAACTGGTCCTATCAAGTTGAGTGCATCTCTATCTTACAATGGTTGGATAGGCGGCTGTTCTCCGCGTACGGACTGTAAAATTAAACTATCTTGGGATAAGGCTCAAGACGATAGCGGTAGTATATCTCACTATGAAGTCTACAATGGGTCGCAAAAGGTCAGTACATCACCGATAAAGACTGAGAATTTTACAATTAATAACGTCAATGTTAACAGTCGTTATTCATTCAAGGTTTTCGCCTTTGATGCACAAGGCCTGTCGTCTTCTGGCTCTCCTGTTGCAACCAAGTCTGTTGAATGCAGTCGCTTCCTATGGACGGCATATTGTACATTGAAATAGGTTTAAATATTCATATCCCAGTATATTACCAGAAACCTTAAAAGTAGTTTTGAGTTATTCTCCACGCTAATAATATCGGATAATTTTATGCAATGAATGCTGTATGCTCTACTGATGCATGAGACAGGTTGTTTATGGCGTTGTCCTAGCGATAAGAAGTATCTCAACTATATTTATTTCGCTTAAGCAGATACTATAGGATGTTCGTCGTACTTATTGATTGTTGTGTTACGCTTGTTCGTCTGTACTGTTTGGCTAATGAAGTGATGTTGCACCGACTAAACGCCTAGTATTTTGCTTTAATATGGAATCTGTACATTATGGCCTATAGGTAAAAATGCGGACAGCTTATAGTATATATACTATTGTAGGTGTACTGTTACCTTTGTGCCACTTTCTTGCTTTGATTCAATTTGGATATTGCCGTTTAGATTGTCGACTATTGCCTTGCAGACATACAGATCTAGGCCCACTCCTTCGTAATTATATACAGTCGAGTCGACTGCTCTATAAAATGGCTTAAATATGTTGTTGATCTTATCCTTTTCAATGCCAATTCCAGTATCCTCTATCTGTATTATGGTCATATTTTTGCTGTATTGTGTTGAAATGTTTATCAAACCGTCTTGGGTATTGAACATTATTGCATTTTTGATTATTGATTTTAGTAAAAGATAGAGATGTTCATGGCTAATATTGATACGGCCTTCGTCGGTGATATTGATTTTAGTCTTAATATTTTTAGCCTCCAGTATGGGGTTGAGCTCCGACATTACAGTATTTAAAGAATTCCGGATATCTATTGGATGTAGTATGGCAGCTTGATTGGAGGCATGATGGGCGCTATTGATAAGTCTCATTTTATTGTGGAGTTGTTTCAAATCGTTAACTCCATTCCTAAAGGATGATGCACTAGAGGTGCTAGTCATGATTTCCATAAACTTCTCAACACTGGAGATGTCATTTGATAGTGTAAAGTCAATTTCTTGTATTAGGGTATTTTGAGATGCATTTAATGCTCTTTGTGTATTTAATTCTTCACTATTTAATTTATTAATTATTTGTTGATTCTTATATATGCTTAAGGCTGACACTAGCGCAATAGAGCAGAGAGTAAAGAATACTATCTGCATACTAGTCATATTAGCACTGCTATCATAGCTTCCCGCCCAGCCAAATAGGATATTTGATGATTGTGCAAGTAGCAAGACTCCGATAACGGGCAG
>JAGQMT010000055.1 GCA_020428565.1 Candidatus Saccharimonadota bacterium
ATGTTATAGGTTTTGCGATATTTCTAGCGATTAATCTAACTATATCAATTATATTAAGTATTCGCACTTTCTTGTTGCGACATAACGTCGCGATTGCTATTTTGGCTATCTGCACCTTGACGAATTTGTTGACCATTATCGTAAGTAATGCATTGATGGTACTGCGATGATTGACATAGAAATTCCGTATAAACAAGACAAAACTAGGTTTTATAGGTTCTGGGAGATAGTGCCAGGTGTTTTGAGCTGGGGAATATTGTGCGCACCCGTTGTATTTAGTTTGTTTAATCCTAATCTGTTTGCAGTCTTTATACTAGCGTTTTTATTGGTATGGTTCTTTAAGGGTATTGTGATGAGTATGAGGTCTATACAGGGTTATAGAATGCTTAGTCGTCAGCAGAAGTTAAACTGGCAACTTTTGATTGATGACCTCGAGGCGGGTAAGGCTATCCATCCACATGCCAAGAATCCAAGTTGGCATATTAGAAATTTGTCTAGGATTGATGAAGCACCTTTGTTTTGTAGGCCTAGCGAGGTTTATCATGCTATTATCATCGCTACATATAACGAGAGCAGAGAAATACTCGAGCCTACGATTCAATCTGTTCTGGCATCAAAATATGATATGAGCAAGGTGATATTGGTCTTGGCGTACGAAGAGCGTGGCGGTACTCAAGTAGAGGCTCAGGCTAAACGGCTCATCAAAGATTATTCAGCAAAGTTTCGCAATGCCATAGCTGTTCAACATCCGCATGATATCGAGGGCGAGGTGATTGGTAAGGGTGGCAATATAACTTATGCTGGGCGTGAGTTACAAAAATTATTATCCAAAGAGAGCTTGGATCCAGAGAAGGTGTTGGTTACAACCTTGGACGCAGACAATAGGCCTCATCACTGGTATTTGTCAGCATTGACTTATACTTTTTGTAGCACAGAGGATCCTAGGTATGTGTCTTATCAGCCTATTCCGATTTTTACTAATAATATCTGGGATGCACCGGCTCCAATGCGTGTTATAGCAACCGGTAATTCATTTTGGAATATTGTCTTGAGCTTGCGTCCTCATATGTTGCGTAATTTTAGTTCTCATGCACAAAGTATGGCTGCATTGATAGATACTGATTTTTGGAGTGTCAGGACAATAGTCGAGGATGGTCATCAATTCTGGAGAACTTATTTTAGGTTTGATGGTAAGCATGAGGTCTATCCAATCTTCACTCCAATCTATCAAGACGCAGTGTTGGCCGAGGGCTATAGGCGTACGCTAAAGGCTCAGTTTACTCAGTTGCAACGTTGGGCTTGGGGTGCTAGTGATATTGCCTATGTAGCGTCAAAGGGTTTTGCGAAGGGCAGTAAAGTGCCACGAATTGATTTATTGATGAAGCTAGGCAGGTTAATCGATGGTCATGTGTCTTGGGCTACTGCATCTCTGACGATATTGGTTGCGCCACTGATTCCAGCGGTTATTCAACCTGATAATTTTGTCGCCGATCAGTTACCCAGAATGGCAAGTACGATTCAGACAATTGCACTTTCTGGTTTGTTTGTTAGCTTGCTTCTTAGTTTGAAGTTTTTGCCACCGAGGCCAGAGCGTTATAAACGACGACGTAACTTATTTATGGTGGTGCAGTGGGTTTTGTTACCTTTTACTACTTTGTTATACAATTCGGCTGCTGCGCTTTATTCTCAGACGAGATTGATGATGGGTAGGTATTTGGGTAAGTTTGAAGTAACGGAAAAGGCGGTAAAGAAATGACCAAAAATATAGTAAAGAATATGAAAAATGTCAAAAATAAGAAGCCGTTTATGAAGCGTACTTTACCTGAAGTGATCGGAGTTTTGTTGGTGGTACTGGGTATGGTTGGTTTTATTGCGTCGTCTGATATTGCAATAGAGAAGTTTGCATTAATGCAAGACTCTAACTACAAGCTATCCTGTGACTTGAGTCCATTGCTAAGCTGTGGCTCTGTCATGATAACACCTCAGGCTTCTGCATTTGGTTTTCCTAATCCATTTATAGGTATTGCTGGTTTTGCGATTGTTGTGACTGTCGGTATGGCGCTGTTAGCTGGGGCTCAATTCAAGCGGTGGTTTTGGCTTGGCCTACAGGCGGGTACTATCTTTGGTGTTTGTTTTGTGACTTGGTTGCAGTATCAGAGCATATTCAATATTGGCGCTCTCTGTCCGTGGTGTATGGTTGTCTGGTCTGTGACTATTCCAATATTTCTATATACGACTTTATATAATGTGCGGGCCAAGAATATAGAGACATCTGGGGGTTGGTCATCTGTAGCAACTTTTGCGCAAAAAAATCACGCTAATGTTTTGGTGTTTTGGTATTTGGCTATCTTTTTGACTATTTTGATTAAATTTTGGTATTACTGGTCGACTTTGATATAAGACTTCAGAATAAAGTAGCTTACTTTATTGGGTGGTGGGCCTTGTATATATTGGTGGCGAGTGTGTCATAACGAGATAGAACTAGATGGACTGTATCTATAATATGGCTATAGGGTAGCAGTCCTTTGTTGGACTTGTCTAGTAGCTGTCTTAATACTGTGTCTGTAATCGCGGAGCTGGTATCTATAGCGTTTTCTAGATGCTCAAGGCTTCTGTGTATACTCAGGAATAGCTTGTCTCTAGAAAATGACTGAATGGCGCCATCTCTGCATCGAACAACCAGTGTGGTGCTGTATTCGGGGATTTCTTTGGTTGTGAATTGTGCGACGCATGTATTGCAGGATCTGCGCCTCCATACAGACTTATCTTTCTTGCTTTTGCGAGAGTTACTAACTGTAGTTGGGTGATTACAATATATACATACCATGTCAATATATTGACATAACGCTGTGTAAAAAGCTAGTGGATAAGTTTTAAATCTTTGTGGATAATCCTATATTTGTATGGACTAAAAAATACTCGGACTACAGTGTAGCTCGAGTATTTAATTTTCCACCTCTGTTCTTGTCTGTGAAGACAAGGTATGTTAATTGACGGTTGCGTTGATTCTTGGTCTACGCAAACGTTGCTTGGCGGGTTTGATGCTTATGACTTCTTCATAAAACAACTTAAATCCATCAAGCGTCTTTGGTTGAGGTTTACTCACCCATTTCTCCCGATTAACCTGCTTATGTTAACATATATAGGCATTAATGTCAACATGTGTGATATAATTACCTCTGTTATGGATGTAAAAAACACACTAACTGATATAGTTTATTCGCAGAACGGTAGTAGGCAGGCAGTTTTGCATACTCGCAGAGGGGATGTCGTCACGCCAACATTTATGCCAGATGGTACAAGGGGTGTCGTGAAGAGTCTGACGGCTGAACAAGTTGCATCTACAGGAGTGCAAATTGTATTGGCAAATACTTACCATTTGCATTTACAGCCAGGCGAGGAAGTTGTTAGTAGGCTTGGTGGTGTGCATGAATTCGGTAAGTGGCAAGGTCCAATATTAACTGATTCTGGTGGATTCCAGGTCTTTAGTCTTAGTAAATTGCGCAAGATTACAGAGGAGGGTGTCAGATTCAAGCATCCAGTGACTGGTGAAATGCGTATGATCACGCCAGAGAAATCTATTCAGATACAATTAGAACTCGGTGCAGACATGATAGTAGCCTTTGATCATCTAACAGGTTTAGATGAAGTCGAGAGAGGTAAGACCCTCGAAGCGTATGAACGAACACATCGTTGGCTAGAGCGTTGTGTTAAGGAGTTTAATCGCTTGACTTTGGGTATGGATGAAAATCAGAAACCGATACTGTTTGGTGTTGTACAGGGTGGACTGGATAAGGAGTTGCGTCGGGGTAGCTTAGAAGTGGTTCAGTCTAGTGGGGTTGGCGGTATTGCAATAGGTGGGTTATCTGTAGGTGAAACTAAACAAGAGATGTATGATATCTTGGAGTTTCTGTCACATCAGTATGATGATTCGAATCGGCCAAGATTTTTGTTGGGCGTTGGTGATCCACCAGATATACGCTACGCTATTGAGCATGGAATAGATATGCTTGACTGTGTCTTGCCGACCAGAAATGCACGTCATGCTACTGTTTGGATTGAGGGCGACCACAAGATACATCTGACAAATAGTAAGTTTATTGATGATACTGGGGTAATCGATGAGGGTTGTGACTGCTACACGTGTGTGAGTGGTTATTCTCGGGGTTTTTTGCGCCATCAATTCAAGGTAAAAGAACCTTTAGCTGGCTCATTAGCCAGTATTCATAATCTTCGATATCTAACGCGTATTTGTGAGAGTTACCGCTAACTGTTGTTAGTCGAAGTTAGGATAGTGGATTGGTGAATCGGATAGTGTTATAAAAATAAAAAAGCCACCTTTGCGGGTGGTTTTAAATTTGTGGTGGGCGATGAGGAATTCGAATCCCCGACCTCTTCAACGTCAATGAAGCGCTCTAGCCAGCTGAGCTAATCGCCCTTATTCTATAATGAGAACAAATATGATTATAACTTTTTGTCGCAGGATAATCAATACTTGCGCTAGGGACTGCAACAAAAAAGCGAACAATGTGTCGCAATTATATTTTGTCGCAAAATTGCGACACTTAGATTTATACCATAGATGAGTTACAGTACTCTATTGGGGTTATCCACATTATCCACAGGCTTCTATCCA
>JAGQMT010000056.1 GCA_020428565.1 Candidatus Saccharimonadota bacterium
GAAGTTAAAACCTTCGATTTTCTTCTGAGAAGCCTCTAGGCTTTTACTAATAACTCTGTTTTCTATCGGCACATCATCATCAACTTTTAGGCGCTCCATCACTCGTCCAATTCGGTCACCTCCAAAAATTCTCATTAGATCATCTTCGGTAGACACAAAGAAGCGTGACTCACCCGGATCTCCCTGACGACCAGAACGACCTCTCAGCTGATTGTCGATTCGTCGAGACTCATGCCTCTCGGATCCAATCACAAACAAACCGCCAGCTTTTTTAGCCTCTTCGTCTAATACAATGTCCGTACCACGACCAGCTATGTTAGTAGCTAGAGTGATTGAACCCTTCTGACCAGCTTTGGCAACAATTCCAGCTTCTCGTTCGTTGTTCTTGGCATTTAGAACTTCATGTGGGATACCGGCTTTTTTCAATTTTTGGCTAAGTATTTCGTTTTTCGATACCGAAACTGTTCCTAGCAACACCGGCTGGCCTTTTTTATGCAAACGCTTTACTTCTCTAATAATTGCGTCGAATTTACCGTTTTCTGTTCTATAAATTTGATCCTGATGGTCAACTCTGGCAAGAGGTCTGTTTGGAGGTATCTCAACGACATCCAACTTATAGACTTGGTGAAATTCTTCGGCTTCTGTCGATGCCGTTCCGGTCATGCCCGAAAGTTTGTCATAAAGTCTAAAATAGTTCTGGAAACTGATCGTGGCCAAAGTCATAGACTCTTCCTGAATCTCTACACCTTCCTTAGCTTCGATAGCCTGATGCAAACCTTCGTTATATCGACGACCCTTGAGTAAGCGACCAGTAAACTGATCGACGATAACTATTTCGCCATCTGTAGTCACAACATAATCTTTATCACGTTTGAACAATAATTGCGCCTTTAGTGCTTGATCAAGGTGATAAATGCTACGAATATTAGTTGTTGCATACAAATCTGATATGCCCAAAATCTTTTCGACCTTTTCGACTCCGCTATCAGTCAAAACAACGCTACGACGCTTTTCATCAATTTCGTAGTGGTCTGGCTTAAGCTGACGCACAACCTTAGAAAACTGACCGTAGCTAGCACCCGAAACAGCTGCTGGTGCCGATATAATCAATGGCGTTCTGGCTTCGTCAATCAAAATAGAGTCAACTTCATCAACTATCGCATAGTGCAAATCCCTCTGTCGCAGTTGATCAACTTCCCTAACCATGTTGTCACGCAAATAGTCAAAACCAAACTCATTGTTCGTACCATAAGTAATATCTGCTTGATACGCCTCCTGTCTAGTACATGGCTTCAGATGACGCATCCTCTCGTCATCGTGATTTTCGTTGATGTATTTTGGATCATAAATATATGACTGATCAGGTATGATAACGCCTACACTAAGCCCCAAAAAATCATGTACCTGAGACATCCAGCCAGCATCACGCTGAGCTAGATAATCGTTCACCGTCACTACATGAACACCTTTACCAACAAGGGCATTCAAATAAACTGGTAATGTCGCAACCAAAGTTTTACCCTCACCAGTCTTCATCTCGGCAACTTTGCCTTCGTGCAAGACCATACCACCAATCAGCTGAACATCAAAATGACGCTGACCCAAAGTTCGCCTAGCCGTCTCACGCACAACCGCAAAAGCATCTGGCAAGATATTATCCAGCGTCTCTTTGGCTAGACGCTTCTTGAGTACCTCGGTTTGCTCCTTGAGCTTCTTGTCGCTCAGCTTTTCGTACTTTGACTCTAGCTTATTTATATCCGCCACAACACGACGCATACGCTTAATAGTTTTAATCTGTGGGTCACCCAATACACGCTTCAGGTATTTGTTCTTCATCAAGTTTAGCCTCTCATGAATTTTTTATCTCTAAACATTGTATCACCGACTCACATAAATAAAGTAATTTTACGCGCAACTTTTGTTGTTAAATTATCCACTAGCTGTAAAAACGCCATGATATCGCACAAAAAACTACAGTTGATTGGGGTGACGCTTCTTAAAGCGACTCGTTAACCGTCGATACAATTTGGGGTCAGCATGCGTTTGCTTGTACTTCTTGATTTGATTAGACATCTTGGCCTCAACAATATCGATTGCCGCGAACATATTGATTGTCGATTCTTTGGCCGTTAGGGTTTCCTTGGGCAAATGCATCACCAGTTCAGCCGTACATTGATTATTCTTCTGCTTCTTGTTCTCTACTAACGTTACTTCTACATGTACACTCTTGCGTGCATGCCTAGGAACATACCTCTCTAGCTTATTGACGGTTCTGGTCACATATTTCTTGAGTTTTTCGTCCGTATCTATGTGTACGCCAGTGATTTCTAGTTTCTTGATCATATCCTCTATCAATCCTTCCTTTTATTTTGTAACCATAGATTTATTATATACCTCTTTGGCCTAAATAACTTCACGACCACCCATATATGGACGCAAAACTTCTGGCACGACAACATCGCCATCTGCTGTCTGGTAATTTTCGATGATGCCGATCAGAGGTCGCTGAGAAAACGCCGTCGCATCATTGGTATGTAAAAGCTCAACTACACCATCATGACGACGCACTCTAGTCTTCATTGCCCGCGCCTGATAATCACCAATGTAATCGGCTGTGTGTGTCTCTCTGTAAGTACCCTGAGACGGCAACCAAACTTCAATATCAACCCCTTTGGCATTAGGCCGACCAACGTCAGCTGTGCATTTTTCTAGCACATGATACGGCAGTCCAAGCTGTTGCATGAGATACTCCTGCAAGGCTACAAGCAATAAATGTTCATCATAGGATGTTTCGGGTGTTGTAAAACTCTCCATTTCTAACTTATTGAACTGATGCAGTCTAAAGATGCCTTCTGTATCCTTACCATAAGTACCAGCCTCTTTACGAAACGCAGTTGTATAACCAACATATCGTATTGGTAATTCCTCTTCATCCAAGATTTCATTGAGATAAATTGGCGCAATAGTATGTTCGGCACTAGCATTAACCCATAAATCTTCACCCTCAAACTTATAAGTCTGCTCCTCTTTGTTCAGCCGACCCGTAGCTTCAAAAACCGCTTTTTTGGCAACGGCTGGTGGCAATATAGGCGTAAATGGCTTGTTACTAACGGATAAATTGTTAGTTTCTATGAGCTTTTGTAGAACGCCTTGGTCTGCAAGAACGTTCATGCCAAACTGCCACAAGGCAAATTCTAAACGCACCAAATCACCCTTAGTATAGACGAATCTTGAGCCCGCAATCTTAGTACCACGTTCTTTGTCTAGCCAGCCCTTCGCCAATGCTATCTCGGCATGGTTCTTGATCTCAAAATCAAACTCAGGCTTATCCCCCCAAACACGTATTTCGACATTACCAGACTCATCAGCCCCTATAGGAACTTCGTCTAACGCCATATTTGGTACAGTCTTGAGTAGCTCCAGCCAATCTGACTCTACTTTTACAAGATACTCCTCACGCTCGGCAAGTTCAATTTTGATCTGTTTGCCTTCGTCAATGAGATCTTGCTCTGGCTTTCCGCCTTTCATCTTCGATGCATTATCGTTGCGTCGTTGACGTAAATCATCCACCTGCTGTAACAACAATCGCCTCTCGGCATCTAGCTCGATTAGTCTATCGACATCTATATCGTAGCCTTTTTGAGCACTTTTTGTTTTGACTACATCTGGATTGTCTCTTACAAATTGAATATCTATCATGCCTGTATTATACCTTACTTTTACCTCTTGTCTCTAGCGCCTTGAGCGTCAGTTCTGTCCTCGATCGAGCATAACTACAAAAATCACATTCACCACCCATCGCCGCTTGACCCACTGCTGGCACAATATCAGCATCCATACATTGCTTCATCTTGATCAACACTGGCTCAATCCAATCATCACTGCCCTTGTACGCAATTATCTTCGTTCGAAACTCTAGCCTATCACCAAAACCATCCAAATCCATACGACCATTAGTATAAACAAAATACCCAGTGTCACTGACATCAAACCCATTTTGCCTCAAAAGCCACTGATACACCTCAAGTTGACGCTTATAGCTAATCTGCCAAGCAGAGTCTATACCAACATCACTATCTTTGGCGGTTGCCTTATAGTCTACAACTATCAACTTGCCATCACCACCCACCCAAATATCATCAACACCACCAAAAACATGTAGATTAGTCGGCTTGTGTATAGACACAATCCCCACAAAAGTCTCACGCCAAGTATCCAACTGATCATGTTCAAAAGGGATTGCATCAACGCCAAACTCCACCATCAAAGGATGAGGCTTTTTATCATTACGATACTTATCAAATTCCTTTTTGAACAGTTCATCTATGGCTTTATTGATATTAAAAGGTGGACCACTTGGACGCTTGATTTTGAGGCGCACATCCAACCAAAAACAACGTTCGCACTGCATAAACAACTCTATTTTTGACCTAGACACCTTGAAAGGCACACTCTGTCCAGGCCGATACGGCTGATTTCTCTCCTGCCAATAACCCATCTACAGCCCCATAGCTTTAGCTACAGCAGTTACGCAAGCAGTTTCGGCTCTCAGCGTAAAATCACTCAAGCCCAAACTACCTACACCAGCATCAGTAAACAACGTTACTTCTG
>JAGQMT010000057.1 GCA_020428565.1 Candidatus Saccharimonadota bacterium
GTTGCGCCAGCAACTGAGTAAGGTCTAAAAAGATAACTTTTGTGTTACAATAATAGGTAATGAAAGGTTTATGCCTATGAAAATTGGCTTGGTCTGTCCATATGATTTCTTCCGTCATGGCGCCGTACAGAAGTTGGTACAATTACTCGATAGTGAACTAACTGTCAGGGGGCATGATGTGCGTATTATCACGCCACGTCCATCAAATTATGATGGCGAAGCTCCAGAGAGGACGATATTTGTTGGCAAGTCTACCAAGTGGAACACGCCTCTTAGTACAACTCTAGAGATTGGTGCTAATTTTGACACTAGAGAGCTAGAGGATATGCTCGAAAATGAACACTTTGATGTCATTAATGTGCATGAGCCTGAGATACCTGTGCTTGGGGCCCAGATAGCTGCAAGGGCTAATTGTCCGATTATCGCTACTTTTCATGCTACTGTGCCCGATACAGCTCTTGGCAAGACGGTTGAGGTTTTTCGTATCCCCTTTTCTAGATCTCTGTTTCGCAAGATTGCCACGATGACGGCGGTTTCTGAGAGTGCAGCGAAATTTGTTGGGGAGTGGTCGGGTCAAGACATCACGATTGTGCCAAATTACATAGACCTAGATGCTTATCGCAAGGGCAAAACGATCAAACGGGACGCTAATACTATTTTATATCTTGGTCGACTAGAGAAACGTAAGGGTGTGAAATATCTACTCAAAGCTTTTCGAGAGTTAGCATCTAGGGATGAAAATGCTCGGCTAATTATTGCTGGTGATGGTCCAGATAGACAAAAGCTTGAACTTTGGGTAGAAGAAAATTCGGTTCCAAGGATAGAATTTGTTGGTGCAGTGAGCGAGGATGAAAAAATACGACTCATGCGTACGGCCACAGTTTATTGCTCGCCAGCAATATACGGCGAGAGTTTTGGGGTCGTGCTGTTAGAGGCTATGGCTGCTGGTGCGCCAGTGGTGGCTGGTGACAATTCGGGCTATAGATGTGTGATGAAAGAGCGTGGTTTACTATCACTAGTGAATCCGCGTGACGCGGATGACTTTGCTAGGCGTTTAGAGGTGTTTTTGCGGGACGAAGCTATTAGACAATCTTGGCTTGAGTGGGCGAACGTCTATGTCGAGCAGTTTGATAGCATGGAAATCATTGGTCAGTATGAAGATGTCTACAAAAGAGTCTATGAGGAGAGCAAAAATGAGTAGCAAAATGTTAAAGATTGGCTTTGTCTTGGATGATACCTTGGACAAGCCAGATGGCGTTCAGCAACATGTTTTGACGGTTGGTAAATGGTTGACAGAACAAGGTCACGAAGTTCATTATTTGGTAGCCAATACAGTTCGTACTGACATCGACAATATCCATAGTTTGGGTAAGTTTGTTAGTTTGCATTATAACAAAAATAATGTTCGTACACCTGTGCCTGCCTCTAGGCGTAAGATCAAAAAACTTTTAGCCAAGCATCAGTTTGATGTTTTGCATGTACAGTTACCATATAGTCCTTTTCTGTCTAAGCAGATTATCAATAACGCTCCTGAAGGTACGGCGATTGTAGGTACATTTCATATATTGCCAGCTTCACGTTTGCATGGTTATTCCAACAGGGCGCTCAAGTTACTGCTTGGCAAGAGTCTGCAAAAATTCGACAAAATTGTGGCTGTCAGTGAGCCTGCGGTGCATTTTGCGCGTAGGGCCTATGGTGTTAGTGCGGAGTACCTGCCAAATCCTATCGATATAAATATATTCAGGGCGGGTAAACGGATACCAGAATTTAATGCACGTAAGCTCAATATTGTATTTTTGGGTCGTCTGGTGAAGCGCAAGGGCTTGTTGGAACTCATTGACGCCTACAATCATATTTCTGATGATTTAGCCAAAAAGACTCGATTGCTGATTTGTGGCAAAGGGCCTCTGAAACAGCGGGCAAATCATAGCGTGCGTGTGGATAGAGATGTCAAGTTCCTCGGCTTTGTACCAGAGCGTGATAAACCTAATTATTTGGCTTCAGCGGATATTGCGGTGTTTCCTTCTACGGGCGGTGAGAGTTTTGGTATTGTGCTAATTGAGGCAATGGCCGCTGGCGCTAAATCCGTCATTGGTGGACATAACCCAGGCTATGCGAGTATCTTGGCGCCTCAACCTTATTTGTTATTCGATCCATCTAGTAGAGAAGCTTTTGTAGAACAATTAGAGTTATTTATTCAGGATGATAAATTGAGGGCTAGGATGCATGACTGGCAACAATTAGCGGTTGAGCAATATGATATATCTGTTGTAGGGCCAAAGATTGTTAAGTTATACAAAGAGGCCATGGCGCTGAATGAGCCAAAAGACGTGGTGGAGTTGAACGCTGAGTCGTGAGATAATAAGCATATGAAATTATTTAAGCGTAACACGGATGTTCTAGAAGTAACTATATCTAACAGGACGATAATACGGGTGGTTGGGTTGGTTGTAACTGCTTTTATTCTTTTGCTAGCTGTGCGTCAAGCGGCTCATGCGTTGACGCTGATTGTGATTGCCTTCTTTTTGGCCTTGGCCCTCAACGCCCCTGTGCATCGGGTCGCTAATCTCATACCGGGTAAGCGCAAAGGCAATCGTACGCTCGCTACAACGCTGTCTTTTTTGGTCGTTGTTTTGTTTCTCGGAACCGTTATAGCTAGTCTGGTGCCACTACTTGTTAAACAGACCTCTTCATTAGTAGACGCTCTGCCTGGTTTAATTTCTGACTTGAGGGATACGGATACGTCTGTTGGACGATTTGTCGAGAAGTACCAATTAGAAAGTCAAGTAGATAATATCTCTGAACAAGCTGCGACGTTTGGTACCAATGTTGCTAATGGCGCGATTTCGACTGTTGGTAAAGTCGGTGGTGGTATTGTGTCGACCTTGACGGTTCTGGTGATTACGTTCATGATGCTCATTGAAGGTCCGAAGTGGATATCGGTCGCTCGGAGGTTGACTCCAGATGACAAAGAGGCTCATCTTGAATCATTGGCTCGGAGTATGTACAAAGTTATCAAGGGGTATGTGAATGGCCAGGTGATATTAGCGTTCTTTGCGGCTGTGTTAATCTTGCCGGTATTTATCATTATGAACGTTAGCTATCCGTTTGCGTTAGTTTTTGTGGTGTTTATCTGTGGACTGATACCAATGGTCGGTCATTCGATTGGCGCAATGATATCTACCTTGGTGGCTCTATTTACTTCGCCGTTGGCGGCGATTGTTGTGTTGGGTTACTACATCTTGTATCAGCAGATAGAAAATTACGCTGTTCAGCCAAAGGTGCAATCCAATAGTACGAACATGTCTCCTCTTTTGGTGTTTGTATCAGTGGTGATTGGCGTGAACTTTAGTGGTCTATTGGGAGGTCTTTTGGCCATACCGGTGGCTGGCTGTTTGCGCATTGTGCTGTTGGATTATCTGTTTCGCAAAAATCTTTTGTCCAAAAAAGAATCAATTGATTTAGAGATTGTCAAAGAGACTGATTTGCCAGATCCAAAAGAGATCTAAGAGTCTGTAGTTTTTTACTGGTATCTAGTGGCTATGCTACACCATATATGGTGTGCAAGCGCTATATATAGCGTAGTGTCAAGCATATTATGTTATAGTGTATGATTCCAGATTGTGCCGTTTGGTGTGTCCTTGATGCCAATCCCCTGTTGGCTGAGATTATCTCTGAGCCTGTCTGATTCTGCCCAGTCTTTTGACTGTCTAGCTTTTTCGCGCTGACCGATGATAGTTTTTGCATCGTCGGTAATGTCGGGCTTGAGTAAATTTATACCTAGTAGGTTATTTATACTCTCTAAGTATTCTGTGCTTGGAGCTTGTTGATTGGTTTCTAGGCTGTCAAAGTATTGGTCAATACTGGCAATGGCTTTGGGTGTATTGAGGTCATCTTGGAGGCAGTAGAGGATATCTTGATAATTATCCTGCGAGGTGGTGTTGATTTGCCAGCGTAGGTCGGCAATTGCTTGCCACCTGCTTAGTCTATTTTGAGATGCTTCCAGTATTTCCCAAGTGAAATTACCTTCGGTACGGTAATGTTTGCTAAGTACTAATAGCTTAAAGGCTTGCAGGTTGAAGCCTTTGTCTATGATATCTTGTAAGGTGTAGATATTGCCAAGTGATTTGCTCATTTTGGTATCGTTGACTTTGATGTGATTGGCATGGATCCAAAAATTAGAGAACTTTTGGCCTGTGACTGCTTCTGTTTGGGCGATTTCGTTAGTGTGATGGACGGGTATGTGGTCTATGCCACCAGTGTGTATATCGATAGTGTCGCCAAGTATTTCGCGTGCCATGACAGAACATTCTAGATGCCAGCCCGGGAATCCTCTTCCCCATGGACTGCTCCACTCCATGTCGCGTTTTTCGCTGGGATTGCTAAACTTCCAGACGGCAAAGTCGGTTGGGTTGCGTTTGCCAGTATCTTCTACTCTTGCTCCAAACTGCAAACCACCGATGTCTAGTCTGGCAAGCTTGCCATAGTCGGCGAGCTTACTGGTATCAAAGTAAACGCCATCATCTATGGTGTATGTATAGCCTTTGGATTCTAGTTCTTGGACGAATGCAATTTG
>JAGQMT010000058.1 GCA_020428565.1 Candidatus Saccharimonadota bacterium
ATCCTCTAGGTCTGGTAGAGTTCTGTTTTGACACTGGCTCTACAGACAATACTGTATCCCTAACATTTGTCACAGACTTAGAGCCATCTCAAGTCAAAGCCCGTAAGTACAATAGTACTAATAATACCTATTTCGATATCCAAGATGCCACCATCACCAAAACAACCCACCAAGGACAACCAGCCCTAGTCCTATCCTACACTATCACTGACAATGGTATTCTAGACCTAGACACCACCCTAGGTAGTATCAAAGACCCAGTAGGACTAGCCATAACCAATGACCTAGCTAGTCAATTAGCAAACACAGGTACAGACAACATGCTGTATATAGCCATAGGATCCATAACAGCTCTTGCTTTAGGGGGTGTGGTTTGGTTACGCCAGAAGCGTGGGTACTTTCGGTACGAGGTGTAGGGTAGTCATCCTTAGTGTAGTTTACACAGGTGTTGGTTTGGTGGTATTATGGGTCATATGATGACTGTATTTACATTATTTGGTCTAATATCACCGATGCTCATGCTTGCGTAGCAGCTGAGGTTTGTCAAAGTCAATATAATCTAATACAACAAAGCATATCAGACGCCTCAGTGAAGAATCATTGTGATTCTCTGGTATGCCAAGGGTTATATTATGAAGATGGATAGAGAAAATCTAAAAACAGAGGTTTATGGTCAGATTGTAGATTATTTGGGAGATTCGCCAACTCAAGACAGGATACAGGATAGCCGGAGTAGACTGCGGTTTTATAGATTGGGTAGATGTGCCGTGAACGAGCGTGAGATTCATTTGGCGAGTGTGGTAATAACTGCAGATAAAATACTAAAAGAGCTACTTTCTGCTAAACTAGAAGAGAATAGGACATTGGCTGACGAAAGAGCAGATGAAGATTGGTAATAATCCACAAGGATATCGAAAGGTAAAGAGTAGATGAAATATTCAAAATTATTTACAAAGACGCTAAAGAACGCACCAGCTGATGAGGTGTCCAAGAACGCGCAACTTTTGATACGGGCTGGATTTGTGCACAAAGAGATGGCTGGCGTATATGTTTATCTGCCACTAGGTCTGCGGGTATTAGACAATATCAAGCAGATCATTCGCGAAGAGATGAACGCCGTGGGTGGTCAAGAGGTGCAGATGACCGTTTTGCAACCAAAGGATATATTCGAGAAGACCGACCGCTGGGACGATGCCAAGGTGGATAATTGGTTCAAGACAAAGCTAGCCAACGGTACAGAACTTGGTATGGGTTTGACTCACGAAGAACCGATAGTGGATATGCTAAAAGATTATATGACGTCTTATAGAGATTTGCCACTGAGTGTGTACCAGATACAGGGCAAGTTTCGTAACGAGTTACGGGCAAAGAGTGGGCTACTGCGTGGTAGGGAGTTTGTGATGAAAGATATGTATTCATTTGCGCGTAGTCAGGCTGAGCACGAAGAAATCTATGAACGTGTTGCCGAGGCCTATCATAGAGTTTACGGCCGACTAGGAATAGGTGATATCACTTATCGTACTTATGCTGATGGTGGAATATTTACGAAGCGGTTTAGTGATGAGTTTCAGATGCTGAGTGAAGTGGGCGAAGACACGGTGTTTATTGATGAATCGGCTGGTTTGGGCGTGAATCAAGAGATTATCGATGACGCAAGACTGTCGGCGACGAATATCAATAAAGATAATCTCAAAGAGTTTCGGGCGATTGAGGTGGGTAATATCTTTCCACTGGAATCTAAGTACACAGATGCTTTGGGCGTGTATTACACCGATGAGACAGGCAATCAGCAACCAATTATAGCTGGTTGTTATGGCATAGGGGTGAGTCGTTTGATGGGTGCATTGGCCGAGCATTTTGCCGACGATAAAGGACTGGTTTGGCCTGAGTCTGTAGCGCCATTTAGGGTGTATCTGGCGTGTATTGGCTCTGATGACACAGTGCTTACCGAGGCCGATAGACTGTATCAGGAGCTAGAAGGTTCTGGGGTAGAGGTGTTGTATGATGACCGTGATGTACGTCCGGGTGAGAAGTTTGCCGATGCTGATCTGATTGGTGTACCCCATCGAGTAGTGATTAGTCCAAAGACAATCGAGCAAGGTAAGCTAGAATATAAAATCAGACAATCAGGAGAAGCAGAGCTGATTAGTGCAAAAGAATTACTGCAGAAGTTAGGAGTTTGATTTCTGGATAGATTAACAAGCAAGAATAAGTACATGGCCGAGGCTTGAAATATTAAATAAAGTCTCTATACTAATTAACTAGGAACTGGCCACTAGTAGCGCCAGTTTTTTTACCTGACTAGTTGCACATAAGATGGTGGGCAATTGTCAGGGCAGAAAGGAAATAATATGAAGAAACAATATCATTTGACCAAAGAAGGATTAGCCGAACTCAAAGCTGAGTTGGAGGCTCTGATTGCCCGCAGAAGTGTTATTGCCGAAGAAATTGCTACCGCTAGATCTCAGGGTGACTTGGCAGAAAATGCTGAATATCACGAAGCTAAGGATGAGCAAGGTCGTAACGAAGGTCGTATCGAGGAGCTAGAGAATATCATTGCTAACGCTGAGGTAATTGTTGCTCCAAAGGATGACAAAAAAGTTCGCCTAGGATCCAAGGTTGAGTTAAAGGGCGAAGATGGCAAAGTCAAAGAGTTCCAGATCGTTGGAACTGTTGAGGCCGACCCGCTGAACGGCAAGATTAGTGATGAATCACCAATTGGCCAAGCCTTGCTAGGCAAAAAAGAGGGCGAAGAAGTAGAGATAAAGACTCCAGCCGAAACCGCTGTCTACACGATAGCTGACATAGCCTAATACTTGAGTATCTAGTATTGATGTTATGGTACTACAGCATGTCTTAATAGGTGATGGTCGAAAAAACATCAGTGATACGGTATAATTACTACAGATGGCAACACTAAAAGATTTTCGAGACGAGCGTCTCCGCAAATTACATCAGCTCAAAGAGCTGGGTATTGATCCATATCCAGCCAAATCTGTGCGTACTCATAAGATTAGTGATATCATCAATGACTTTGATAATCTACAAGGTCAGGAAGTTGTGGTCGCGGGGCGTATCCGTTCGATCCGTAAGTTTGGCAAGATTGCCTTTGTGGTAATTCGTGATGATGGCAAGGACGGACTACAGCTATTTATTCGACGTGATGACGACACTCCAGAGGTCAATCGTGCTAATAGTGAATTGGTCGTGCCTGCGGAGTTGCCACTACTAGATAGCGGAGATTTTGTAGAGGCGCGGGGTGAGGTGATTTTGACAAAAACTGGCGAGAAGTCTGTAGATGTCAAACAATTGAGGCTACTTACCAAATCTCTAAGGCCGTTACCGACTGATCAAGAAGGTTTCACTAACAAAGAAGAGCGTATGCGTAGGCGTTACGTCGATATGAACGCAAACTTGGATGTTCGTGAGCGTTTCGTTCGTCGCAGTAAGTTTTGGCAGGCTACGCGAGATTTTTTGAACGATAGGCGATTTGTCGAGATTAATACTCCAATACTAGAGCACACAACTGGTGGTGCTGATGCTAATCCATTTGTGACTCACATGGATGCACTTGACCAAGACTTCTACTTAAGAATTTCTCATGAACTTCCTTTAAAAAGATTAATAGGCGGTGGTTTTGAAAAAGTTTTTGATATTGGGCCAAGGTTCAGAAATGAAAACTACTCTGATGAGCACTTGCCCGAGCACATAGCAATGGAGTGGTATTGGGCTTACGCTGATTGGAATCAAGGTATGGATTTAACTCAGAGAATGATTAGATATATAGCTGATCAAACCTGGGGTACTAGAAAGTTTAAGTTAAATAATGGGCAAGAAGTGGATCTTGGAAAAGATGGTGAAGATTGGCCTAAAGTAAGTTTTGTAGGTCTCTTAAAAGAAAAATACAATTTAGATGTGCACTCTTGTACTCTAGAAGAGGCTGTTTCTAAACTTAAGGAAGCTGGTGGTGAGGTAGAGAAGATTGAAAATAGATCTCGTGTAATTGATAAGCTTTGGAAGCTGGAGAGAGTTAAAATTTCTGGTCCTGCATTTTTGGTTGATGTGCCAGATTTTTTACAGCCATTAGCAAAAGTTAATTCCAGTGATGACAGATTGAGTGAGCAGTTTAATTTATTACTTGGTGGTACAGAGGCTTGTAAGGCTTATAGTGAGCTCAATGATCCTGTTGATCAGCTAGATAGATTCTTAAAACAACAGGAGATGCGTGATGCTGGCGATGATGAGGCGATGATGCTTGATATCGATTTTGTGGAGATGCTCGAATATGGAATGCCGCCTGCTTGTGGATATGGCAATAGTGAGAGATTATTTTGGATGTTAGAAGGTGTTACCGCCCGTGAAGGAGTAATCTTCCCGCAGTTAAGACAAGATATTGATGATATAACCAAAAAGATTTATCCAGATGTGAACTTCGTAGAAAAAACGCAAAGTAAAGAAGGAAAGAAGGGCCTAGAGCCAAAAAAAGGGGATAAACTCCCGGAGTCCGCGGATA
>JAGQMT010000059.1 GCA_020428565.1 Candidatus Saccharimonadota bacterium
TCGGCGTGATCACCATGACTAAAGTTCAAGCGCAAACCATTTGCACCAGCCTTGATAAGATCACGCACCGCCTCATAGCTATCGGTTGCCGGTCCGACAGTAGCAATAATCTTAGTCTTCTTAAAATTATCGATGTTGATTACACCTGAGTCTATTACTTTACTCTCTTTGCTCATATAAAAGCTCCCTTTGTATTGATAAATTTAGATTTAATTAGAATTAAGAATGTATGATATCGGCCTCATAAGTCCAAAACCATACGAAATTTAAAATTTCAACTAATTATACAACGGCTGTCTAATAAAAATCAACGACAAGCGCCAAGTTGCACGACCGCCCTAGCACTCTAACGCTCTAACGGCCATAAGGAGTATTACCGTAGCCAATCGTTCCAGTAGACTTGACTGTGGGATTATCCAACTTCTGCAACGTAGTTCGAGATCCATTATTTTCTAGCAAAAATTTCAATACAGAAGAAAATCCAAAGACAGAAACCAGCCCCAGACCTACAGCACCCAAAAACTCACGCCTAGACATATCTTTTTGGAGTAATTCATCAACCCTGTGTTTCATTGCTACAAAACCTACCTTATTATCAAAATATTATAAACCATAATTTAATTGCTTATGTTAAGCATATATCTACATCCACCCCTTGTCAACATCTCCTGACATCAAGTCCCAAGCAGGAAGATTCACAGGAATAAACTGGAATTATTAAGCTATAAATACTATTATAAACTTAACTACTTTTTACCAAGGATAGGCATGATGAATTACAATACCCAATTTGCATCGACATACGGCAATAGCGCCTACCAACAGCTAGGCGATGCTACCGTGACCAACAGCACTGAATCTAACAGCCAGACCTATACATCCCCAACATCCAACACAGGCTATGATACAACCATGATAATCGCCATGTCCGGTGCTATTATCATCACGGCCCTAATTGCCACAATCGCCAAGGCAACCAAAAAGCCTCAAGACACCGAAAATACAAAGTCTTCAAGAAAATAACCAGCGTATTCATCCATGACCATTGCAACATAAACGCAGGCTCCGTAAACTGTAGTTACTACTAAATAATTACAGAAAGGAGGCCTACTATGGCCTATTCTATGAAGTTTCGCTTACCGAGCGAACTTGCTCTTGGACCTCCTGACGCTTATCCGCGTCACCAAAGTAAAAACCTCAGTATTGGCTGAGGTTTTTGCTTTGGTGACCCACGTTGACCAAACATGGCACCACGTTATGGTGGGGCTGGAGCGAATAGAAACGATGGTCGAGGAAGCACTAGAAAGCGAGCGACAATAATGATACGTAAGATGTTAGTAGACTTGGTTGTGTGTGCCGATATCAAGGAAGATAATCTGATCCTCCAACTCCATGTAGACCACTCGGGTATCACCTGCGACCGAGAAGGCTCGTCTTCCCTGCAGGCTTCCACCTAACACATGGCCATCAAGTGGCCTTCCTCGCTCTCTGGGAAGAAAGAGTTTGTATCGTTCGCCAAACCTTTTAGCCAGTTTTGGATTCGATGTTATGCGTTGTTTGTAGTGCTTTTCAAAGTCACGATGAAAAATTACCGGCTTCATAAGGATGCCGGATGATCAAGCGCATCTTGTGTAGTCAAAAAAGGTCCAGAAGTATTTTTTCCACGTAAAGCCTCATCTGTCGCTTTGTTCAGCCGCTTGGTAGCCGCTTGGCTGGGCTCGCCCCAATCATCAATATCATAGTCAACACTTCGCCCTTCGACTTCAGCCTTTGCCCACACACGAATATAGGCCTGTGCGGAATCAAAACCAAGACCTTTAGCTTTAGCCTCCAGACGTGTTCGAACCGTTTTATCCATTGGTATATGAAGGGTTACATTACTCATACCAAAATGATATCAAAGATATATAATTATGTCAACCATTTATTGGTCCCATGTTGTCTCGTATAGTTGATGAAATTTAGAGAAATCATATCTGTAAAAGGAATGGTGAACCTAAAGAGTGCTAAAGTCGAAATCTTTTTCGCTGAACTAAGAGAACTTTCAGATAAGTTAATGACTCAGGAGAATCAAGATGTTTATTATTTTCTAGAGGTAATCAACAACTAAACTTTTAAACACCTCCCTACATAGTGAACGATCCTTCTATGATGCCTTCGTAAGATATGCTAAACGAGCACAATCTACAATAATTATACAGAAGTAGAGGCCCTATTCTACCCGTACAATTTACTATGTGACCCAATTAATGCAAAAATTATTATATCTTCACCTTGAATGAGATACAGGGCACGAATATCACCACTAACGTTCATACTCCAATAGCCTTTATAGTCGCCTCTCAAAGGATGGACTCTAAGCATTGGTGCAGTAGGATCTGCTAAGAATATTCGAAGCCTATCATCAAATTGTTTTTGAATTTGTAATGGAAGTTTCTTGTATTGTTTTTTGAATTTTGGTAAATAACGGATCATAATTGATAATTTACTTCTTTAAGTCTGATAAGAACTCTTCAGCACTAGTAAATCCTTTGCTAGCTTTACCCTCTCTTAACTCTTCCTCAACTTCAGCAATCAATCTAGAAAGTTGTGGGGTCATCTGTTCTGGGGCGTAAAGCTCAATTCGTCTAGTGGCTGCTACTTGTCGAAGATATGCATTAACTAGAGTACTTAGGGTTAAGCCGGCACTTGAAGCAACCTCCTGAGCAGAAGCCTTTATGTCTTTATCTATTTTAACACTTATTACTGTTTTATTCATACTACAAAGTATATTCTATGTAGTATGAAATGTCAATATCTAATATTAAGATTGCGCATTCAATTACTTCATTCCGCAAACGAAAAAACCAGCCACGAAGCTGGTTTTAATAATTTCAAAATGGTGACCCACGTTGACCAAAGATGGAACTCTACACTTAGAGGATTGCAAATAATAGATAAGGCAATGGAAAAGATCGCAATGAGTGAGAATAATAATGTTCAATGTTAAGCATTATCAAAAAATAACAGAGTGCTATACTATGCATATATCAGGATATATACCAACCGATGAAGATATAGCTATAATCGTTCAAGACCTTGAGAGGACTGATCCTCGGAATGCTAATCCAAAATATGCTCGTGAGATGCTTATTCGTATGAAACTCATGTACCGTGAACTTGGTCGTATTGATGAAGAGTTACTTCGCAAAGAATTAGAAGAATTTAAGAGTGAATCATAATAAAATCACAAAGGTAATTCATGAACATCAAAAAATCCTATGAATCATATCAGCTAGCAAACAATAAGTGGGTACCTAAGGTAAAAGTACGCGAATACCTTCCTGATAAAGTATTGGAACAATCTTACTCATGGGATGAGCATTTTGATACGAAGAAAGAGGCGGATGCCTTTGCTAGGACCAAAGCCAAAAATACGAACTTAGAAAATCAGTAGCCTACTATATCGGTAATTGATACATTCAGTGCTTTTGCAATTTTATAGAGTGTTTTTAGCGAAGGAACACCTTCTCCACGCTCAATCTTCGCATAATAGTTTGGATCAACCCCCGCAAGATCAGCGATTGCTTTTTGAGTATAACGTTGCTGCTTTCGTATGTTTGAAAGGTTCTCAGGAATTCTACTAGCAAAATCACTGCTATCTATTATTAAGCTCGTCATATGCTTGAATGATTTCTTGATCACGTATAATTTCTGTTTCATCGGCTTCGGCAACTATAGCCTTCGTAGTCTTATTACTAAAACCAACATAAATAACCTTAGAGCCATTCTCTCTGGCTATCTTTATAGCAGGTAATAGATCGGTATCTGAACTAATTAGAATTAGCTTATCGACACCATCTCTCAATGAACCTACTACCATATCTACGGCTATACCAACATCCACACCCTTCTCTTGCATACGTAAATCTTGACTACCACAATTCTTACAAGTGTCACTATCCCGCAACTTCAGCTTGCCTGATTCATTATATGAGATTTTTTGGCTATTTAATGTATTACGAATACGTCTTGATACGTCAGAAAATCTAGTTGTTTTTCTGTGTATGTCGTCGCCTTTATCTTTTCTAACTTTAACTTTGGCTCCATAAAAAGTAATACATAAGTCACCTTCAAATATATTTTCGATAACTCCCCTGATGTCTATTTTAGTGAGTTCGTTTTTATCATGTATCTTTCCAGCTTCTATTAGAATATCTGCTGCCTTATACAGAAAGTTCTGTCCATCTATGTAAACATGAGTTTTCATACTTATATTATACTACACAATAAAAGAACCTCGACGGGAATTAATCCAAGTCGAGGCGCTGTAATAGTATACTAGCACATAATCTTATATATGTAAACACTTTTATATATTATTATCAAAGAATGTAAGCTTTCCACAGTCAACTAGCTAGATCTAACACCTTTGGACGAGTCATTAATAAAAGTATCATAGTCAGAATTATAAATTGAATCGTACAATAGCCAAGGAAATCGCCTTCT
>JAGQMT010000005.1:0-1605 GCA_020428565.1 Candidatus Saccharimonadota bacterium
CGCATCTTATGGCCTAAATATTTCCGCAACTCATGGGCCGAAGTACGACAGGTGTCTTGGCCGACCCGACGCGAAACATGGAAGCTAACGTTTGCAGTCATCGCATTTGCCCTCGTATTTGGTTTAGCGGCATATGGTATAGATTTTGTGTTGGATAAAATAATAGAAAGAATAGTTTTCAGAGGATAAATTATGAGCAAAAGATATGATTCATCAAAGCAATGGTACGCAATTCACACCTATAGTGGCTACGAAGAAAAAGTAAGCGAGTCTATCCGACAGCGCGCCGAATCACTAGACATGAAGGACAAAATCTACCAAGCACTTGTGCCAAAAGAAAAAATGATAGAAATCAAAAACGGTAAGCGAAAAGTCGTCGAGAAGAAAATATTCCAAGGTTATGTGCTAATCCAGATGAAACTCACCGAAGATGCATGGTACATTGTTCGTAATACTCCGGGCGTAACTGGCTTCGTTGGTACAGGTATCGAACCAACACCAGTAGCAACAGATGAAATTGAGAAAATCATGAAGCGCATGGGTCGTGATGAGCCAAAGCACAAAATGGATTACATCGTTGGCGATGTGGTCAATATCGTCGATGGACCTTTCAAGGGATTTGACGGTTCAATTAACGGCATTGACGAACAAAAAGGCAAGCTCAAGGTCCTCGTCAACATGTTTGGTCGTGAAACCCCAGTCGAACTCGATAGCCTCCAAGTCAAAAAAATCTAATCTTGTAAATTACCTAAATAATTAACATTTACAACAGAGGTAAATATTGCTATAATAAACAAGTTACGCACTGGCTTATTTACTAGCTTCAAATTCAAAAGTAAATACCACTGTAAAGTTTCAAATCTTAATGAGTTACATACACCTTATTCTGGTTAGGTTTATACAAATCATCCCCAGAGTCAATGTCTGTAATCACAACAAGGAGCAATCATATGGCAGAGAAAAAAGTCAAAGCAAATCTAAAGATGAAGATCAAAGGCGGACAAGCATCAGCGGCGCCTCCAGTAGGTAGTACCCTTGGTCAGTATGGTGTCAATATGATGGATTTTATCCAGCCATTTAACGACCAAACCAAAGATAGAATGGGTCAAGACCTTACAGTCCACATTACAATCTTCGATGATCGTACCATGGATTGGCGAGTTGTCGGCACACCAACGGACGACCTAATCCGCAAAGCCCTAGGTATTCAAAAGGGTTCTGGCGTTCCTAACAAAGAAAAAATCGCCAAAAAACTCACCGATGCCCAGCTAACCGAGATTGCCGAAGCTAAGCTAATCGACATGAACGCCGATGATGTAGTAGCTGTCAAGAAAATGGTTGCTGGTACAGCTCGGTCAATGGGCGTAGAAATCGAAGGTTAAACGATGAACGAATCAGAACGCATCTCAACCGAATCATTTGACCCCAGCCCATACGATGTAGCAAATATGGATAATCAGGATAGTCTGGTAGTATTCCCAGAGACTGCCGAGCAAGAGCGTGAGCGCATCGGTCGGTGGTTTAACGAACACTACCCACATGGACTACCAGGGGTAGATATAGAATCCGTTCAAGAATAATATAACTTAGCGTGGGAGGCTCAGC
>JAGQMT010000005.1:1615-14253 GCA_020428565.1 Candidatus Saccharimonadota bacterium
AAAGCCGTCTAGACCACAAAAGGAGTACAACATGGCAAAGAAAGCAGAATTATTAAAACAAGCCAAAGAGCTAAACCTAACAGTAACCGACAAGAATACTATTGCAGAGATTGAAGTTGCAATTGCTAGCGCAAATCAAGAGACCGACACAGCAGACACAGCGGTCACAACCGAAGAAACAGCAGTCGAAGTAGTTGCCGAAACAACAGCCAAAGCTGGCAAGAGAAGCGCTAAGTCTATCAAAGAAGCCGAGGCCAAGCAGGCCAAAGAAGACCGCAAGGCCGACCAAGCTAGCGCCGAGGAAGCACCCAAGCAACACAAGAACCCAACTCGTTCACGTTTAGAACGAGCTGGCAAGAAATACCGTGAAGTAGCCCAGCTCATCGAAAAAGATAAGCAATACACCACCAAAGAAGCCCTAGACCTCGCTATCAAGACCAGCCCTGTGAAGTTTGATGCAACCGTAGAAGTTCATATCAACCTCAATGTCGATCCTCGTCAGGCCGATCAAAACCTCAGAGACAACTTCGTCTTACCTAGTGGTACTGGTAAGCAAATTCGCGTAGCAGTCCTAGTGGAAGATGACGACGCAAAAGCCGCCAAAACCGCTGGTGCAGACATCGCCGGACACGAAGATTTACTGAAGCAAATCGAAAAGGGCGTAATTGACTTTGACATCCTTATCGCTACTCCAAACCTAATGGCCAAGCTTGGTAAATTCGCTCGTACTCTTGGTCCAAAAGGACTAATGCCAAATCCAAAGAGCGGTACGGTAACTACAGATGTAACCAAAGCTGTCGAGCAAGCCAAAGCTGGACGTGTAGAATATCGTGTAGATTCCACAGGTATCGTCCATCTTGGCGTTGGCAAAGTTAGCTTTGGCACCGACAGGCTACTAGCTAATGTCGAAGCTGTCTACGCATCAGTCAAGGCCAACAAGCCATCTAGTATCAAGGGTAGCTATGTCAAGGCTATCACTATCAGCTCTAGCATGGGTCCGGGCATCAAGGTTCTCACAACCGAACTATAGTCTATCCATCAGACCGTAGATCCTTACGGCTCAATTAGCACAATCATTACATAACAGCTGATACCAAACTAAATCACCCTACGTCATCCGTAGGGTGATTTTTGTATTATTGCCCATTTTTTGGCTATTCAAATTGGCTATTCAATCACATCAGTGGTATTGGTCGCATAATTTTCACATGTTTCACCCTTGAATATAGCAGTGAGTTCGGCATCTGTCTTGGCATAGGCACATATCGTTGTGTTAGCGGGCAGTTCAACTTTTACCCAAGGATTGTCACCATCTTTGTAATAAAAGATGACATCCATAGGCCCGGACAACTGCGCAATTTTATAGCCATCTGTCTGAGAATCCTTAATATAACCGGGTAGTATAAAGAATCCAGTTTCCTTAACACCACCCGACAATTCCGTGGACATTTCCTGATACTTGTTAGCCAACTCCTTATCTTGTGCCAGGCTATCATTCTGGCTACAAGCTACATCCAAAACAATATATTGTACATTATCTGGTCCAATCTTGGTCGTCACATCAGAATCAAGTTTTAATTCAACTGAACAAGTATAGTCATCACCCTGCAGCATAGCACCTTTATTGCAATTTTCATACTGCGCATAAAAAGTCTCAGAGCTACTACTTCGCACAGGCGTCTCAACTTCATAGCCAGCGTCTGCAAAGGCCTTGATAGCTTGTTCGACATATGAGTCGTACTTAGATCGTACATTAACACAGGCATTACTTAGCCCACTTTCATCGACCGTCTTGAACTGATAGTGACGCCATGTTTCTGGCTCAATATCAAAATAAGCAGTCGTTTCATCAAAAGTAGTATGTAACCACGGCGTGTTCGAAAACCCTTCAGTTGTCACAAAATCACTCTCTTCAATTCTATACTGACCATACAGCTCGTCAATTTGATCAATTGGTGCAATACCGCTAGATGTGGTCTGACTAACTTGTTGTGATGATGAGTCAGTCTGATCGGTATCTTCCTTGGTACTAGCCAGTACAAAATATGTTGCAACAAATCCTACAATAACCAACAATGCCAAAATAGCCAAAATTAGTACTTTGTGACTCTTCTTGGGAGGCAAGGGCGCGGGCACAGGCGGCTGTCCAAAAGCCCCCGAATCTGATGGTGATTGCGTTGGGCTTGGTTGGCCGAAGCCCGATGGCTGATTAGATGCCACCCTAGGCGCTTGCCCAAGCGATTGATTGGGTTGACTAGGTTGATTATTATCTGGTTGCATTACTGTTTATCCTATTTAAATTATATTGATTACTCTACTTTATATTAACATAAGCTCTTCATTACCAATACACATCAAAGCATCAGCAAATATCATGGCTCTGTTACAAAATAAAAACTACAACATGGATATGCTTGTCGCGCTAGCATATGGTATGTAAACTATAACTATCAGTCAGAGGGAGAATTATACCGTGGGAGTTTACAGTAATATTCAGATTAGACAAGCAATCACCGAGGGTCACATTGTCTGCGTACCATTCAACGACAAACACGTCAGTCATGCCAGTCTAGACGTCACGCTTGGCTACCATTACTACCGAGTTGAGCGTGCCAATGAGCGAACTATCTACAATCCATTTGACAGAGAAGATGTCGAAAGATACTTCGATGGCCCATACATGGCTCAACCACACAAAGCTTGGTGCGAGCTAAACGGCATCAAGCCACTCAAAAATATCCCCGACGACCACCCAGTTATTGCCCTCAAGCCAGGTGAGCGCATACTAGCCCATACACACGAATTCTTTGGTATCAAACCACCAGGAGCCTACGAGGTCAAAAGTCGCTCCAGTTGGGGGCGCAACGGTGTAGCTGTCTGTTTTGATGCTGGCTGGGTAGATCCAGGCTACATCAACCGACTGACACTCGAAATCTTCAACCTCAACCAACGAGAGACAATCTTACTACCAGTTGGTGAACGCATCGCCCAAGCTGTCTTCCTCGAAACAGGTCCTGTGGATGGTAACTATGGCGCAGGCCGAGACCAAGGATTTAGTGGCAAATACCAATCTGGCACCAACCTAAACACCATTATGAAGACTTGGGACCCATCACAAATGCTACCCAAAGCATGGAAAGACCAACGGACATTACCACAAAAAATCGAAGGGATTAGCTATGAATAACGGCCGATATATAGTCATAGAAGGACCAGAAGGCGTTGGCAAAACAACTCAAATCGAACTACTAGCCAACAAACTACAATCAGCAGGCTACTCTGTCAGGCTATTCCGCGAACCAGATAGCCAATCCGACCTCACCGCCCGAACCATCCGCATGATGACTCAAGACCCGCAGTATCCGATGACCACTCGCACAGAGGTACTATTATACAACGCGGCTCGCAGTCAGTCCCTAGAGGTCATTCGCAAAGCTCGGGCGCAAGGTGTAATCTGCCTATGCGACCGCAACTACCTCACGACCTTGGCCATACAATATTATGGCCGTGGTGACGTACAAGATTACCAGACCATTACCAATATCATCAACTTTGCTGTCGCCGACATGGAACCCGACATGACTATCGTCTTAGATGCGCCAGCTCAAACCCTCAGGCAACGTATCCAAGATAGAGGAGCAGGCGAGAGATTTGACAACCTAGACGAAAGCTTCTTAGAACGTGTCCGAGCCGGTTACCTATGGGAAGCCAAGGAACGTGGCTATCCTATCTTGTTCGCCGACAACACGCCAGAAGCTATAGCTGACGCCATCTGGCAAACCGTCAACGGTCAAGTTCCCATCCAACAAGTTCAAGAATCAGCCCCACCAGTCAGCATAGCCGAAACTCCCGCTACCTCTATCAAGGAAGTCATAGCCGACAAACAGCAAAACATCCGCACACCAAAAGAAATCAAATACGTCAAAAAATCTCGCAGTGGTAATTACAATATCACCGCCGATGGCAAAGCCTTCCTCGAAGAAGCCGTCACTAATGTAGATAGTGATGTTTACGCATTTTCTGACAAACTCAGCACTACTACCATAGCAGCCGCCATGGCTCGCCTCAGCCGACGTGGCGACGACATGCGTGTCACACTATTAGACGAATTTGCTAACAATCTAGGCAAGGACGATGATTTACTCAAACGAGTCATCACGGCTTACGGCGATGATTCCGTACAGCAATTAGTCGGTCAGCACCTAGTGGTAGAAAACGCCAGCAACCTACTTACCAAAAAACTCGAGTGGGGCAGATTAGCATCTTATCTTGAACAATCGACCAGATATATCTATTTTGACCAAAAAGATAATAATGGTCGTTACAAATACCTTATACCTAAGCACCTGCCAAAAAGCCTGCGTACCAAATACAAGAACATTATGGATGAAATTTTTGATAATTATTCGGACATGGTTCACAAACTCACCGAATATGTACGCAAAAACAGTTCTGTGCCAGAAGCCGAACGTGATGTCGCCTTCAACGGAGCTACTAGAGCTCAAGCCTGCGATGCCATCCGACCAGTACTACCAGTTGCTACCAAATCCACCGTTGGTATCTACGCATCAGGGCAAGCACTAGAAAGCCTGATTACGCACCTACTCAGTGATGATTTACCAGAAGCTCAATCAACAGGCGAATCAATATTACGAGAAGCCCGCAAAGTTATCCCAACTTTCCTAGAGCGTGCCGACAAACCAGAGCGTGGTGGAGCTATGGTCGCATATCGAGCTAACACACGCAAAAATATGCAACAAATTACCGAGACACTATTAGGCAATAACCTCGGTAACTTAGACGATGATGTTCAATTAGTTGATGTCTGGCCCAAAAACGAACTAGATTTGTTGCCACACATGCTCTACGAACACAGTACATTAAGCCTCGATGACATCAAAAAAGAAATCCGCTCTTGGACATACGATCAAAAAACCGAAGCCTTTATATCCTACATGGGCGAGCGTCTCAACCGACGACACCGACCGGGTAGAGCCTTAGAAATAGCGCATTATTCATGGGATTTGATTTGTGATTACGGCATATTCCGTGATCTACAACGTCACCGCATGGTCGATAGTCTAGAATGGCAACAACTCACTCCTCGCTACGGTTTTGACATCCCCGAATTAGTAGAACAAGCCGGTCTAGCCGATCAATTCGAAGCCTGTTTCGATAAAAGCGCCCAGCTGTATAGCATCATGCAATCCGAAGGCTACTTGCTAGAAGCTCAGTACGCAACCCTACTCGGACATCGCATGCGCTGGAAGGTCACCTACAATGCCCGCGAGGCCTTCCACTTACACGAACTGCGCACTGCACCCCAAGGACATCCTGGATATCGCAAACTCGTCAAAGAAATGCACGACCGCTTAGCAGAGGTTCACCCGATGATGGCTCAAGCCATGAGATTTGTTAACAAAGACGAAGATCCAGAGCTTACAAGACTAGCCGCCGAACGTGCTACTCAGTTCAAACTCGGCAATATACTAACACCCAATAAAACTAAATAAATACCAGCTAAATCCAAAACCCGCCAAAAAGCGTCGCGTTGCTCAGCCAACCTGCGCCAATGTCTCTAATTGGTCACTAGTAGAATGTAGGTACGCCAATGCACCCAAGAACTGATGCATATTTTCGGCGAATCCATCCGTCTGCACATCAAACCAACGATAAATCTCATCAAGTTCACGAGAGCCGATGTCACGAGACGCTAGCATGACACCAATCTGAGCGGCCGCAATCTGTGCCAGCTGCTCATCGTCTATACTGTCGCCCACAAATCCCACAGACACAGGCTCAAAAAGATACGCAGACAAAGCATTTACATACTCATCAACGGCGGGTTGCCAATCAATACCCATAGCCATTAGCCCACACTGACCAAATAATCGTGTAAGCTCCAGCCTAGATTCTACCAAGGATTGACCAAGCTCGACAGAAACGGCCGTCGGACTGCTCATAGGGTAATTAGTAACTTCGTATTTCATTGTTTAATATCTCTTAAATTATTCAAAGTGCAAATTTTCACAAGTTTTCACGGACTTTCACTGCAGTTTATTACAAACATCGTCTTTTGATAAAAAAAGCCCCGTTTTCGGAGCAAAAAACCTTATCCATACTTTGTTTATGTTGACTGATTCGCTCCAATTTCAGCCCCACACATTAGACAGGCAATATAAATCACGGCCTGTTGCGCACATATCATCATATCGACAATAACAGTGTTGGTGGTTGTTAAATGATTTATCACAGTTGTAGACTGTACGCATTATCGACACTTTTGTCAATATCAACGTATCAAATCAATCCAAAAAGAACCAAATAGAACCCAAAAGAACAATAAAAGCTTCGAAAGACAAAAAATATTGACAAAATCACGGCACAAGAGCAATATAACATCATGATTCAGAAATATATCGTCTCAAAGGTGATTGTCCTCGCATCTCAGCGGGTCTGAATTTAAATTGTCAATAAATTTCAGCCCCGCCAAACAGCGGGGCTTTTCAATTCCAAGGAGGAATAATATGAGCGAACAATTACAAACCATAGAGCCAGAAAGCACACAACCAGTCGATATAGAACCGACCAAGCTATTGCCAGTCTTGGGCAGATTAGCCTTGCTACAAGATCCAGAAGATCCACAGTACAACGACCATGATGGCAATGTAGTCCGTGGCTACAATTAAACCACTACTGTCCAACAGAGGTATCTTGCCTTTTTGACGTACAACGTGCTATAATAAACACGTTACCAAAGACAGTGACTGGATTGTCAAAGAATAAATTTCGATGAACATCCTTAATAGCGTCACCGAGGTGCCAATCTAATCACTTAGTAAGCACACTTTTCGGCCTTTGGTAAATCCTATAGGCCGATTTTATTTGGTAGGGCAAGCCTCAGCGAGAGTCGACGCTAACAAGGTAGCCACAAAATCAATTTTTACTCCAAAGGAGAAAAGATGGCTTTAAAAAAAGCACAAAAAGACGCAGTCGTTGCGCAAGTAGCCGAATTACTAGCTAAATCCAAACTAACAGTCGTTGCTGAGTACAAAGGAACCACCGTTAAGGCAATCCAACAACTCAGAAGAAGTGCCAAAGAAAACGGCACCAAAGTATCTGTAGTCAAAAACCGTCTAGTAATCAAAGCACTAGAAACCAGCGAAGTCCTAAAAAGTGTAGAAACCAACGCCCTAAAAGGTCAGTTACTATACGCTTTTAACTCAGCTGATGAAGTTGCTCCGGCGCAAGTACTCAACGACTTCGCAAAGAACAACCCAACAATCCAGTTTGTTGGCGCAATCACACCAGAAGGCACATTCATGAGCGCTGAAGAAGTCAAGGCATTGGCCGTACTTCCAAGCAAGAACGAGCTGATCGCTCAAGTTGTAGCAACCCTACAATCACCGCTAAACGACACCATGAACGCACTTTCTGGCAACCTACACGCTCTACTAGACGGTGTAAGCGACAAAACTACCGCCTAAGTTTGGCAACTCAATAATTTAATACATTTAAGGAATCTACCATTATGGCAAAAGACCTAAAGAAATTTGCAGAAGAATTAACAAGCCTAACTGTGCTTGAAGTAAACGAACTAAAGACAATCCTAAAAGATGAGTACGGCATCGAACCTGCTGCCGCTGCTGTAGCTGTTGCTGGCCCTGTTGCTGGTGGCGAAGCTGCTGCTGACGAAGGCAAGGCCGAGTACGACATCATCCTAAAAGACGCTGGTGCTCAAAAAGTAGCCGTTATCAAGGCTGTCAAAGACATCACCGGTCTTGGTCTTGGCGAAGCAAAAGCTATCGTAGATGGCGCTCCAAAGACCGTCCTAGAAGCTGTCAAAAAAGAAGATGCCGAAGGTCACAAAAAGGCCCTAGAAGAAGCTGGCGCAACCGTAGAATTAGCCTAAATTCTACATAATAAATATACCCCTAATTTAGGGGTATATTTATTTTTTTATACTATAATATAAGTATGGAATTAGCAATATATCTAATTATTATCCTTTTTGTCGCCATACCTATATATCTAAGGAAATATCGAAGACCCAGTAGTCTAAACTCATCCATACTACTCAGTTACTACACTCAAGACAGCAATGTAATAAATCTGTCCAACGAACTCCTATCAAATGACACTGCTCATATAAAGCTTTTTCTGCAGAAACCTAGTATTCTCAACTACATCTTTTCCAACCTACATCGTAAACGAAACTATTTTATAGACATAGTATACCTACCGTTCACAACTAATATCAGATTGCTAGGTATACCTACTTCAAGCCCAATCAAGCTAGACCCTACCAAAGGCGATTCTTTAATGGTGCCGGTCATGCTAGAAGGCGATTTTCCCAATTACTTCAATCTTTACTCCAACAATAATCAGGGTACAGAAGTGCGATATTTCATGGATCCAACAGCTATGGCATTCGTTGTAGATGTATGCAAAAAGTACAGCTGGGAAATCGTAAACGATGAACTTATCATTGTCAGTGAAAGTGGCGTGGATACGGAAGAGATTAAGAACTTCATATCAGAAATACAACCAAAGATTGAAGTTCCAGCGAGTAACTTACACCCGAACTTACGAGGGGAGTATAAATTGGCTTTTTTACGCAAAGTACAGTGCCCAATATGTAAAACTAGGACAGATAGGATGCCCGATAATACACACAAATGCCCTCAAGGCCATGGTCACCTTGTAACAGGTTCAGACCTGGTAAGACTTGCTAAACTAAAGCCTTTGGACATTACAATAGCCAAGGGTAAAAATGATCATAACAGGAACCTAAAATGTCCAAACTGTCAGCAAATAATGGCCACAATCAAATACAAAAGCTTTAATCTTGATACCTGCATCAACTGCCCATACCGTTGGCTAGACGACGACGAAATAAGGCAAAATTAATATGATGGTCATAGAATTAGACAAGATATATTAATATCACTCTTAGCACACTTGGATTCTACTAAACTGTAAAGAACGTAATATCATCTATATCCTTCTGCCCAGTCAACATCTTCTTGCGTTGATTATTCGTTCTTGGCCTAATTGGTACCCAAATAATATCTGTCAACAAGCCTAGTCTTTTTTGTGTATATGTATCGATTTGGCCGACTACACAAAATGCCACACTAGAATCGCGCATACTAGAATCTCGGTATATCCTCACTAACCCATTAGTCAAAGCGAGTTGTTCTATAGATTCAAAGCGCATACACTGCATGGTAATCTTTTCGGCCTCAGAGCCCAGATTGACATGAGCCAAGCGATGATTGCCGTTACGGGTATCTGGAACATACATATCACTTGGGCTAAATGCCATCATAAACCTCTCGACTTGTAGCTCTTCATTGAACTTGTGAATCAACTCTTCAACTCTAGCAATTTGCGCTACTGTCTGACTACGACGAAAAACAGTACTAGCCAATAGTCTACGCATCTTATGAGCCGAATCCTCCAGATCATACACAAACTCCGCTATATCATAGTCCTCGTACTCTTCATCAAAATTACCAGGCTCCACCAACTCTACCGAAATGCTCGCACTATTCATAATCGCTTTGTGTATGATTCTGTCTGCGATAATCGCACTTCCAGCCACGTCATCTAGTCCCTCTTCGCTGAGCACAAACTCTGTATATAAACGCATACCACCTTCGGGGTCGCATATTTTATCAATAACGTCACCGTACAATTCATCTCTAAACGCTGAATTGATCATCATTGTATCGACACCCATATCGTCATCCATTTCCTCGTTCTCTTCGGCACAAGATTCTATATCATGTCGATCAGCAAAGGTCATATACTCGGCATCCGATAGGTATATCGTATTCATTCGACCAACCATACCGTCAACTCTACTGTATATACTATATGGACTACTATCAGGCATAATAGTAGGAATACATCCATGACCGCTAAAGGTGACGTCCAGATGACTGACGTCTTCTATTTGTTCACCGAGATCATCAACTTCACAAGCAATAGCGTATGGCAATGGTCTATGAGGCTCTTGCTCATGCCACAGAGCTATCTTGGCGGCCAATAAATACGACCCCTGAATAACATGATTCAACCGATCGACATCATGCATAAAATCTTCTGGCACAACATCCTGTGGGTGCCTTGTTTCTTTTGGCGCATTTGACATATTCTATCATTATAGTGCTAGACAACGAAAATTGCAATATAGCAACCTTATGATATAAATGTTAGAGGCTATGTTTTGTTCAATTTCTTAGGCTCTGTACCCACCCAAAACACCTTGCAAAATACTATAATCAAAAAGGTTATCGACCCAAATTCATGGTAAAGCATAGGTTAATTTGCAATAAAAGCACTATTAACTATAATATAATCGCATGGGAAACCAACAACACCCTTCTGTCACATCAGTTTATGACCGTCTTGCAAGTCTTCGCTCGATAGCTATTGAGCAAGAGAACCCCAATATGTCACTCGGTCCATTTGCAATCAGACTACTTGACGAACAACTACAGCAAATCATCGCCAACACTGGCAAACTTTGTCTAGCTGGCGAAGTATATTATTGTGATGAAACAACCGAAGAGCCATTGTTAACAACCAAGTTGGTCGATACCGTAGCGCCCATAGTTTCTGAAGTCCATATAGTTCATAGACCGGCTCCAAACGCACACCAAGGACGCATTTTGCATGTCGGAACTATCGAGCAACCAAACGGCGAACCGCGACGAATCGGTGGTAGAATAACTCAGAGCAAAATTCACGTACCAGATGTAATACTAGCCAATATCGCATCAGAAATAATATCAGAACGTGGCCCAAATATTGGATTACTTATACAGGATAAGCTCAGGGGCGAGCCGATTACCCAGCAAATTGCCGAACAAATCATACCCATTACGCATGATACACTGCAGATGAATACAATGATGGTCGATAACATCATCAAAAGTCTACCAACTGTCCAAATGCGCCAATTCTACACTGAACATCTGAATCGTGTCCTACAACTCAGCCAATTTGAAGTCAAAATATCACACATCAATAGCCCAGCATCCATGACCATCGATGCCCAAGAGTTTACTTATGCAATTAGCAAACTAACAGGTTGCAGTGCGCCATGTATCACGCGAACTATCGATGACCATGGCACAACTCAGCTCATTGAACTATCGACAATAATATCGGCTACTTTTACCCAAAAATCTATGCCGTCTCAGGGATAGATTCCGATACAGACGGTGAACCACGGCTGTTATCAAGATTAGGTGTATTAGGCAACCATAGCCGCCTATCGGCAGTATGGATTTTGGCCAAGCTCAATATATAACTACCCAAAATACGTTGTTTTGAAATAGCCTGTAGGTTATATTCGATCATCCCAAATATATTCTCAGCTATGTCGGATTCCTTGTCCCAGCGACTAGCGCCACGCATAGTCGCAGGCGTAATAGACCCATTAGGCGTCGAGCTAAATAACTCAACAAAGTCCTTGTAATTAGCAGGTAGCATCGCCACAAACTCCGATTCGGTAACACCACTAGCTTGCACCCGTTCAATCAATGCCGGGTGGTTGGCCTCGATGTAATCATCTAGTTTTGCAATCGTGTCTCGTGTTCGCATACTATTAAGGTCCGTCAAATCAGTAGCCCGCATACCACCAACCAAAGGCGTATCCGCAATCATTAGTTGAGGCAGTTCGTCTAGCTTAGACTTGCGTAACAAATGCCCCAACCACTTATACAGCTTGCCATCTCGACCCATAAACGCCGTATAATCACCATCTACAGCACTGTCCTTGATATCAACTTCGCCCCTGAGCTTGAGTTCAACACGCCCCGCTTCTTGCTCTGGTGTACGGTCCTTCATAGTCTTAATTTTTACAACCCTAGTAGTTCCGCTAATAGCGTCTCTGGATATCCAGTCCTTAGGGTTATCGGCCATATCAGAAGTGTCTACCGTATTCACCCGTACAGTTTCGTACAACAAACCTGCTCGTACAAACAAGTCCACTACACGATTCGACGCAGTTTCCGCCGTTTGAAGATTAGTTTCAGCAAAAATTGATGCACTCAATACAGCATCCATGTCCACACTTGGTGCTGGCGTAGATTCAACTGACCTTGGTACATAAAAAATCATATTTTACCTTTGTTTACTATATTTATCGTATTATTGTCTTTAATTTAATGTCTGAGTCACACAGCCAAAACACCTAGCGAAATCTGCTAAATACAGCTCGATTTACCCAGAATTACTAGTAGTATAAAACAAAATCACCAAAAAAGCAACCATTTTAATAATTTTTTACCTTTTATTGAGGCAACATCACCTTAAACCTACCAAAAATGATATAATACGACACATAACCAAAGGTGAAGAGAGCAAGAAAGAGGCAACATGAAAAAGCTCAAAGTATCTATCCAAGATGAACACACGTTAGTTTTGCAAGAAGACGGACAAAAAGGCGATATTATCGACCTAAAATCGATCCATGAAACAGATATAGATAACTCAACGATTACAAGTGTCGTGAACTCTATCAAAAAGGACGCTTTTGAGGCTGAAGTTACCAAAATGCGCGAACAATTAGAACGCGAAAAAGCCCTAGAAGCAAAACTAAAAGAACAAGAACTGCAGGAAAA
>JAGQMT010000060.1 GCA_020428565.1 Candidatus Saccharimonadota bacterium
TGTTAATAAGATAAAAGCCTAATTTATATAATTATTACAACATCTAAGGTATTGGATTATGTATAAATGCATGGGTTAATGATGAGTGTATGAGTTATAAAGAAGGGGATACATGAAAAAACTGATAGCTTTTGATCTTGATGGAACGCTGGCACCAAGTAAATCACATTTTGATGACAGAATGGTGAATTTATTTGACAGATTATTAGAGAAGTATGAGGTTTGCGTGATATCTGGGGCAAAGTACGAGCTATTTCAGAGACAGTTTTTGACTCAGATTACTAAAGAGCCACATAACTTGAGTAGATTACACCTGATGCCAACCAGTGGCACAAGGTACTATAGATTTAAAGACGATAACTGGCAGTTGCAATACGCAGAAGATTTTTCTCCGGAACAAAAGAAAAAGATTATAAATGCACTAGAGGAGGGTCTGAAAGAATCTGGATATCAGGTAGATAAAACTTATGGAGAGACTATAGAGGACAGAGATAGTCAGATAACATTATCTATTTTAGGACAGGATATAGTGGCTGAGCTGGGTGATGAAGGGGTTAGAATCAAGGAGGAGTGGGATCCTGATGGTACGAAAAAACTTAAAATTCGAGATTTAGTTGCACCGAAAATCCCAGAATTTAATGTTCGAGCAGCCGGAGCCACATCAATAGATATTACTTTACCAGGCGTTGATAAGGCTTATGGAATGCAGAAACTTCTAGAGGCTACTGGCTATAGCAAGGAGGATATTCTGTTTATGGGTGACAAAATCATTCCTGGTGGCAATGACTATGCCGTAGAAGAGTTTGGTATTGATTGTATTGCTGTAAATGGCTGGCGCGACACCGCCTACGCCATTGAGGGTATAGTTAGCATAAGCTAAGATTTTACAAATTTTGTATCTATACTATAATTGTATTATAGCTACACATTTGTCATATGGAAAAATCTAAACAGTTACTACAAAAAATTAAGACCTCTAAAGTACAGGTTCCAGCCGCTGTTACTCCAAGGTATAAATTGCCGGTTAGCCTAAGAACTCCACGAGGCGAGAGGTACTACGCTCAAGCTAAATCAAAGGGTGTAACTCGTCCATTGCTTGACGAACCAAGAATCAAAGAATGGCAGTATTGGGCACTGATTGACAATGATTTTCCATATAGCGGTGCATTCAAGGTGCATCATATGCTGATTCCCAAGAGGGTGGTTAGTCGAAAAGATTTGAACCAGCATGAACTAACAGAGCTAGACTCAATAGTTGATGATCTGTCCGAAGAATATGATTGTTATTTGATTAATTTTGCTAAAAAACAGTCTATCAAAAATCACTATCATATACATTTTTTGATATACATAAGATAATCGTCGGGATATGCGAATATAAGGAGCGTTGTTGTTAGCGGTTATTTTAACCCACTTCACGGTGGCCACTTGGATATGATAGAGGCTGCCAGGAGTCTCGGTGATTACTTGATTGTGATTGTTAATAATGATCAACAGTAAATACTCAAGAAGGGCAAGGTGATATTGGACGAGATGAATCGCTTGCGCCTAATATCAGCACTTAGGGCTGTAGATGAGGCTGTTTTGGCAGTAGATACTGAGCCTCCGGTCATAAAAACACTCAGAGAGATTGCAATAAAATATCCAAAAGATACGCTAATTTTTGCCAATGGTGGCGATAGAGATGGTCAAAGAGTGGTTCCTGAGACTGACGTGTGCGAAGAGATAAAAATAGAGATGGTGTTTGGTGTGGGCAGTGATAGTGTAGTCAAGAGAGATTCATCAACTCGCATCAATCAGGCCAGGGGTGAAGAGGTCTGACTCTTTAGTTCTCTAGTTGAACTTTGGTTAAAATAGGCAGGGTATTGGCAAGGTCCTGACTTCTGCCGCAATGTCCTTTTATCTTTATTATGATGATCCATAGGGCAGCGATGTATTATTAAAAGTAAAATGTATTGACTTTACTTTTATATTTTGTTATTATAGTTAATATGAAGAAAACATATCAAGCTAAGGTATCGCCTCAAGGACAGATTACGTTACCCAAAGAATTGCGCCAAAGAGCAGGACTTATTAAAGGTGATTCTACAATCTATATCTCTATGATTAGCCCAAGTCATATCGTAATTGAGCCGAAGCCATCTCTTGGTGATTTTTATGGCTCATTGCAGCCAGCTGACCCTAGTATTAGTGCTCTGAATGTTGTCGAAGAGATTCGTAATAAAGAAAGATTCAGAGGGATAGCCAGGCTTAATTAGATGATTTCTTACGACAGTAATCTTCTTATTTATTTTCTGGAATCTCATCCAGAATTTGGGCAAACTGCAAGAGAAATATTATTGAGTCACTCTAATTCAGGAGTAGTGCTGTCTACTTTGGTTATTCAAGAGGTGTTGACGGGTTTTGCATTAAGGGGCGATAACTCGGAGGCTACTGCTAGACGCATGCTAGATACATTAGAGTACACTGAGTTTGTGCCGGTTTCTAAACAGATCACAGAAGAAGCGGTTAGGTTAACAGTTAAATATGGTCGGAAAATTCTAGGTTATGATTCTATACATTTAGCTACCTCTATAGTGTCTGGTGCTAATGTTTTCTATACGAATGATAAGCAACTTTTGTCCGCTGGAGTAGAGGAAGTAAATATAAGGGCGATAGAAAAAATTTAGACATTTTGTTGCCAGCGCCAGGCGTCTTTGCAGGCATCTTGTAGTGTCTTTTCGGCTTGCCAGCCGAGCTCTGCTTTGGCTTTGCTTGCGTCTGCGTAACAAGCCGCTATGTCTCCTGGTCGTCTATCTACAACTTCGTATGGCACGGATTTTCCTGATGCATTTTCAAATGCCTTGATAACCTCTAGCACAGACACGCCATTGCCGGTACCTAGATTGTATATGCCAACGCTATTTTGGTTGCCTATGTTTTCTAGGGCAGAGACATGTCCTTTGGCTAGGTCTACTACATGGATATAATCTCTGACTCCGGTACCATCAATAGTGTCATAATTATTGCCAAAAACCTTGAGTTTTTCTAATTTGCCAATAGCAACTTGCTGGACGTAAGGCAGAAGGTTGTTGGGCAGGCCAGATGGGTCCTCGCCAATCAGTCCGCTAGAGTGTGCGCCAATTGGATTGAAATAGCGGAGCAGGGTGACGTTATAACTGTCGTCAGAGGCTTTGAGGTCTGTTAGTATCTGTTCTAGCATGTATTTGGTCCAGCCATAAGGGTTGGTTATGCCTATACCGGTTTGACTAGTTTCTTCAAGGGGTAGTTCCGAAGGATTGCCATAAACTGTGGCCGATGAGCTAAAGATGATATTTTTGACATTATGCTTGCTCATGGCTTCTAGAAGCACTAGAGTGGAGTCAATGTTATTACGATAATACTCCAAAGGTTTGGCTACGGATTCACCGACGGCCTTATGTCCAGCAAAATGAATAACAGCGTCAAACGGATAGCTTGTAAATAATTTTTCTACAGAATCCTTGTCAGTTAGATCTAGTTTTTCGAAAACTATATCTTTGCCTACGATTTTCTGGAGTCTGTTTAGTACGGACTGTTTACTATTGGCTAAATTATCTACAATAATTGGCTCATGTCCGCTGGCTATAAGCTCAACTACAGTATGACTGCCAATATACCCAAGTCCGCCCGTTACTAATACTTTCATAATGCATTTACCATCTTAAAATAGTATGATTGATTCTTCTGGCAATAGTCAATAATAAACTATAATTATAGGAGAGAATTATTCCGTGTGTGGGTGTATGTACGCCGGGGCTTAGCATGTGGTTGCCTTAAGTAGCTCTTGATACGATCTGTTATTTTGTTCTGGATGCTATCATTGGAGCGTTGCTTGCTTGAATCATGAATCGTGAATGTGTCTTTGGTAATGACGTCAATTGAGTCTATGGCAAGTTTGGTCTAATTTTCGGCCAGTAAGATATCTAAAAGACTATATAGTGTGAAAAATTAACCCAATGACATAAGTGATAATCATTGCACCTACGCCCCATAATATAATCCTAAGGGAGGCTCGTGTGCGGTTGGCTTTTCCAATTCTAGCACTGATAGTGCCTGTCAGGATAAGGCTGGCCAAGACGGCTCCAAAAGTTATAGGCATAATTAGTGTGATGGGTGATAAATAAGCGGCCAGCAATGGGATGGATGCCCCAAATGTAAACGATGTCGCTGAAGCAATTGTAGCCTGCCAAGGGTTAACTAGGTCGTCTGGATCTACTCCTAATTCTTTGAATATTTCGATATTTAACTTTTGATTATTTTCCAATTCAGTTACCATAGCTCGTGCTGTTTTTTTGCTAATACCTTTGGCTATATAGATACTGACTAGCTCATCAAAGTCTGAGTCATCATGTACGGTTGTGACGTGGTGTCTGTGTCTGGAAACTAGAGATTTTTCGCTATCACGCTGACTGCTGACGGATACAAATTCGCCCGCACCCATAGATATGGCTCCAGCCACTAACCCA
>JAGQMT010000061.1 GCA_020428565.1 Candidatus Saccharimonadota bacterium
ATTTTATCGATGACTCTCCTTAAACAACGGTTTCAATTCTAGTCTGCCTACACAAAAAGTCAGAACCATTTTCACAGTTCTGACTTTGTCTGTTCCAGCTTGGCTCCGGCAGCTGGGCTCGAACCAGCACTATATACCACCTATTTTTTAGGCTCGCTTTACTTTAGCTTACATATGTTATTTATCAAACTTGATTCACTTGGCGCCCCCAGATTATCCTAGACATTGAGTCTGCAGCTCATCATAATAACAAATTGTGTTACGACAGGGCGGAGCCCATGTCGTAACATTTTAGAGCGAAAGGATACTCTACATATGGCCGCACCAGTGAAAAAAGAAATTAAGGACGAGATACTCGATCGAATCCGCAACCAAGGATTAAGCGTCGTAGATGCCAGTGAACAATATAAGGTTCACTATAAAACCATCTATGGTTGGCTCAAAACCGGTATTGGTGATGCCAATACTCTAGAACTCAATCGCTTGCGCAAGGAGAACGTTCAGCTGTATCGCATCATTGGCGAGATTACGGCCGAACTCAAAACCCAAAAAAGTAGCACTACTGCAACGCCTCACTAGCCAAGGTCTGGTGCTGCGCGGTATGCGCCGAGCACTGGCCCTGGCTTGTGGGCTTGCGGTCAGCACCAGCTATTACCAGCACTGCATGCCAGGTAAGGATGAGCAGTTGCTCATCCGCATCAAGCAAGTCATGCAAGATAACCCTGCCTACGGCTATGAGCGGGTCGCCTTAGAGCTTAACGAAGGATTGGAGCGTGTACGCCGTATTATGAATAGGTACTGTCAAGATAGGCGATGGCATAGACGGCTTGCAGGGGTCTAGCTTGCCATTCTTTGGCTAGGCCTAATACCGCATTAGTCACTTGTGATACAAAGCCTTCGCTAATCTCTACACCATAGGTTTCGAGCAGAAATTCGGTAATATCTTTGGTACTAGTACCGTAAGCATACAAGGCAATAATCTTCTGCTCCAATTCGGTTGATACCTGTTTGTAGGACGTCACGACTGTAGGGGTAAACTCACCGGATCGGTCTCTGGGGATGTCTAGTGACAAATGGCCATCCGAGCTACGTAGTGTACGTTGGTAGCTACCATTACGACTATTGCCAGTCAGATAGCCTGAGCTGTCGTGCTTGGGATAGCCTAGATGTTCGGTCATCTCTGCCTCCAGCATTTCTTGCATTAAGGGTTTAAGCATCTGGGCTACAAGTCCATCTTGCCCAATTAAGTCGTCAAACTTCCGCGCCCCTGATTGATTTAACATGGCTTGAGCTTCTGGCGTAGCTATGAGGGCTTTGGCTAAATCGCCAATGCTCACTAGCTGCTTATCTTGATTAACGGTTAATCTTTTTGATTTCATAATATGTATACTCCTTCTTTACTAAGTTTATCTTAGGTGGAGTTTACACAGGATATTTTATGGTCTCACTAGCTGGCTGGTATGGACAGGCTCGGTTACATAGCATGAGTGCCGATAATATCACGGCAGCATACGCTGGCTTCAACTTTGTCCAATATGCGGCCGAGGGCGCGCGTTATAATGCAACTTCGCGTAGTCCCGCTAGGCGTTGGGGTGGTGATAGTTCACCAGCCACAGATGCCGTGCGTGGATTCTGGTGGCATTCGCGCTCAGAACCGCCATCTGTCAAGGATTTGTTAACCCTAGCCACTAGCTACACGGATGAGACTAAACGGCTGACCCGTGATCTAAAGCGAGCCAACAGAGTTATCAAAAACATTCAACGAATCTCTAACGCAGACTAGGAATATCTACTAAATCCCGCCACACATACCCAAAAAGCACCCAAATATGGGAAATAGGAGTAAGGAAAGGTCTCTAGTCACGCTTGAGCATAACCGTAAAAGCTTCGGCCGGAATATCAACTTTACCAAATCGCTTGAGGCGCTCTTTGCCTTTCTTCTGCTTGGCTAGAACTTTTTTCTTGCGAGATACATCACCACCATACAAACCAGATGTCACATCCTTACGATAGGCCGATATATCCTCTCGGGCGATGAATCTACCACCAATAGCCGCCTGCAAAGCAACCTTGAAATTTTGCCTAGGTATGACTTCCTTTAGTTTCGCTACCGTTTCCCGACCAAGCACATTCGCCTCTGAGCGATGAGCCATCACCGATAAAGCTCCAACCATCTCGCCAGCCACATAAAAATCTACTCGTACCAAATCCTCAATCTTGTAGTCGCTAAGTTCGTAGTTAAAAGAGCCGTAACCACTCGTTACGCTTTTGAGCTGATCATAAAAATCCGTCAATAAATTAGCCAGCGGTGCCTCAAACGTAACCAGCGCCAACTGCGCATCAACGAAGCTTAGACCTTTTTGTAGACCTCGTTTAGAAGATATTAGCTGAATAACCGCTCCGACGTATTCTTTAGGAACTACAATTTCACCATCTATCCATGGCTCAGCAATGGTATCGATCTTAGCTAGATCAGGTAAGCTGCTAGCTGACTTGATATTAACTTCATCACCATTCTGAAGTCTGATTAGATAATCCGTGCTAGGATTGGTAACAATCAAGCTAAGATTGTACTCCCTTTCTAATCGCTCACGCACAATGTCCATGTGTAGCAATCCCAAGAACCCAACCCGTACACCAAAACCCAAAACTGGTGAATTTTCTGGCTCATATTGCAAAGCCGAATCACTGAGAGACAACTTCTCGATAGCTTCTTTGAGGTCATTATAAAATTCATTACTCTCGGGAAATATACCCGCATAAACAAACGGCTTGACGTCTTTATAGCCAGGCAATGCATCCAATGCTGGATTCTTGGCCAGAGTAATAGTGTCACCAACTTTGGCTTCTCTGGTAGATTTGAGATTGGTGACAATATAACCAATTTCACCCGTACGGAGTTCCGTCGACGGTGACATACTAGGATTAAGATAGCCTACTTCCAGTGCTAATCCATGACTACCTGTGCCCATCATAGATAAATCAACACCCTTGGCAATACTACCGTCTACAATTCGAACATACAAAACCACACCACGATAATCATCATAATAACTATCAAATATCAACGCTCTAGTCTGATTAGCGTTCGCCGACTCAAGCCCCTTGCCTGACTCACTGGGCGCTGGAATACGCTCTACTACAGCATCAAGCACCGCCTGTACACCCTGACCAGTCTTTGCAGAAATATGCAATATCTCTGATTCATCACAACCAAGCAAGCTTATCACCTCGGCTGTTACCCTAGGAACATCAGCGGCAGGTAGGTCAATTTTGTTAAGCACTGGTATGATCTTGAGATCGGCCGCGATAGCGAGATAAACGTTAGCCAGTGTCTGCGCCTGAATACCCTGTGAGGCATCAACAACCAAAATAGCTCCCTCGCACGCCTCCAAACTCCGGGAGACCTCATAACTAAAGTCGACATGCCCAGGGGTATCTATCAAATTCAGCTGGTAATCCTTGTACTTCATCTGTGCTGGAGCTAGCTTGATAGTGATACCTTTCTCACGCTCCAAATCCATCTTATCTAGCAATTGCGCCTTCATATCCCGCTTTTGCACTGTACCAGTTAACTCTAACAACCTATCGGCTAGTGTAGATTTACCATGGTCAATGTGAGCAATTATACAAAAGTTGCGAATATTTGATTGATTCATATTAAACACATTTTAACAGAGGTAACTACTTTATACCAGACTAAGTACGGCTACCATTCGATGCGCACCGGCTTCAGGACAGACTTTGCCAATAGTTTTAACTTCCGAACTACAGGTATTGCCTCTTTCAGGCCGAATAAATTAGATAAGCCAATATGCACAGTACCCGTGACCAAGGTAATCATCCCGAGTTTGAAGCCAAGTGCTACAAAACCAGTATCATTTGAGCTTAATGGCAACAAGCTGACCATAATATAAGCTGCTACAATACTAAATCCTGTTATGGATAATATTTGCCAAATTCCATCGATAAAATCCCGATCAAATAGCTTTTTGTCTTTGACCAACATAACGATCGATAGAATCACCACCTCCACAGACGCCACTATCGACTGCGCCATTGCTAATCCTGCTACACCATAATTTTGCGGACGGGATAATTGCCACGCCAACACCACGTTTAGCCCAATCGCCACCACCGACACGATCAATGGCGTCCAGGTATCTTTTTGGGCGTAAAAATACCTAGAAACAATTGCATAAACAACTCTAAAAAATATCGCCAAACACAAAAAGCCAAATATAGCTGCAATTTCTGGCGCATCACGCGAAAAAATCATCCTAGCCAAATATCCCCTAGCAAAAAAACAAACCACCACTATCGGTACGGTTATCCATATCATTACTCGCAAAATCTGCAAAAACTCCTTGCGAAATAG
>JAGQMT010000062.1 GCA_020428565.1 Candidatus Saccharimonadota bacterium
CTATACTAACCATTGCTTTAGGGGGTGTGGTTTGGTTACGATATTGTGTGAGCGGTAAGTATTCGGTTTAGGTGGTTGGGGTTTGAGAGCGTTACCTCTGATAGAGGTTGAGTAGGAGTTCGTTTAGGGGTATAATGCATGGCATTATGAGTGAAGTGAAGTGAAGTGAAGTGAAGATGGAAGATATTGTTAGTTTTGCCAAACGGCGTGGGTTTGTGTACCCTGGGTCGGATATTTATGGTGGCGAAGCTGGTCTGTATGACTTCGGGCCGTATGGCGTAGAATTGCTGAATAATATCAAAACATCTTGGTGGCGGGCCAATGTCCGTAGCAAAGAGAATTATGTTGGTATAGACTCGGCAATGTTTAAACATCCAAAGGTGTGGGAGGCCTCTGGTCATGTTGGTGGTTTTTCTGATCCGTTGGCAGAGTGCAAGCAGTGCAATACTCGTATTCGGGTGGATAAAGAGCTAGGGAAAATTGGCATTCAGGCCGATGAAAAGATGTCTGAAGATGAACTCAATAATCTATTTGATGCCAATCGTGACAAGATTGCGTGCCCAAGTTGCAAGGCCAAAGATTTTTCGTCTGTCAAAGCGTTTAACTTATTGGTTCAGTCAAATCTAGGTGATTTTACCGGAGACAATGAGCGACCAGTGTATTTGCCGGGTGAGGCTTGTCAGGGTATCTATCTTAATTTCAAAAATATCGTTGACACTACTCGTATGAAAGTGCCGTTTGGTGTGGCACAAATTGGCAAGGCTTTTCGAAACGAAATCAGTCCACGCAACTTTTTGTTCCGTACTCGTGAGTTTGAGCAGGCTGATACGCAATATTTTGTCAAGCCAAACGAAAACAAAGAAGCATATGAGGCGATCAAGCAAGATAGATGGAATTGGTATCTTAGTCTTGGTATTGATGAGCAAAAGCTTCGCTGGAAGCAACATGATAATTTGGTGTTTTATGCTTCTGATGCTTGGGATATAGAGTACGAGTTTCCGACGTATGGATTTGATGAGATCGAGGGCTTACACGACCGTACAGACTATGACCTTAGTCAGCATACCAAGTTTTCTGGTACAGATTTGCACTATACAGACCCATATACGCACGATAAGTATATTCCTTGGGTGCTAGAGACATCTATGGGGTTGGGTAGAGTATTTTTGGCGGTGTTATCGGATGCATATACCGTAGAAACTATGGATAATGGTGAGGAGCGCACGGTGCTTAGACTTAGCACAGAGCTTGCGCCAGTTCGCTATGCAGTGTTTCCGTTACTCAAAAACAAGCCAGAGTTGGTCGAAAAAGCCCGCGAAGTATTTGCGGAGTTGTCGAAGAAATATCCATGTGAGTTTGATGACAATGGTAATATCGGTAAGCGTTATCGTCGACAGGATGAGATTGGTACCCCGCAGTGTGTGGTGGTAGACTTTGATACGTTAGAAGATGGCACGTTATCTGTGCGCGATCGAGATACTACCGAGCAGAGCAGGGTGATGATAGAAGATTTATTGTAAGTTAAGTTTTGATTAGAGGAGGCAGGATTATGGCATCGATGGAAGGTAACGCGTTTATTACTATTGATGAATATGAACAGTATCGTGAATCTAGGATGCGTGACGAGCAACTACGGAGTGGTGAGTTATGCATGTCAATGTTTCGGCTGGATTCAAGTGCGTTCAAGATGGCTGCTCGTGTTGAGGCGGTGGCTCGTCAGGCTGGTTTTGTAGCCTTGCAGTTTATGCTTTTGGACAAGGATTTACAGGATCAAAGTAGGCATAATGCAATATTTACAGATGGCTACCTGAGCCAATTTAATGGCGGTAGCGGGCTTGTGCTAGCTCAAGGTGTTGGTCCAATGAGGCAGGAGAGGATTGTTGGCGAGGGGTACTTGCGTGATTACTTTGATGACATGTACGACTTTATGAACGAAAGGTCTGTGGCCTTATCGGCGACTGCCTAACCCACCTAAAAGACTTAAAAGGTTCATCCTTTTCATCTGTGAAAACTTGCAAAATAGCATTTGGGTCGTTTTTTAAGCTGATGTTGTGTGACTGTATTTGATGAAAAGTCTTTTTTGGCGTAAACTATTTTTTAGTTATTATTAAACAAAAAACAGGGGATAGAGACGATGAGCAACGACAGCAATACGGACAATACGACTGACGACAGTACAGAACAGGTGGTGGATATTCAAGAGAGTGGTAACGACGATAAAGACACCAAGACAGTAGTCTCAGAAGTAAAGGCCTATACACCTGATCAGGATATTTTGGCAAACGCTGGTGAATACGACAATTACGAAGAAACAGATATTTTTGCTTGGTCAAATAATCTCGTGCAATATGTTGATGAGCTAAAAATTGACCTATATTTCTTTAACAAAAATAACACCGTATATCGGGCGAAGCTTGGTGGACCAATTGATAAACAGCTCAGACCGTTGTTTATCGATGAAATATTAGAATTCGTACTAGGTGGCATAGAAGACGGGTTGATAGTCCGCACATTCGAAGAGGCCGAAAAAGAAGATAATGTACTTCAGAAAACCAAGGTTAAAAATGTCGATAAGTTGGTTGAGGTGTTGAATTGGCTGAAGTTTGAAGCACATAACATAGAAGTTTTCAAAGAGGCCGACCACGACCTTAGGCGTATTAAAGGTGTAGTGGCTGTATGTACACACAAAGACATCGAGAAGCCATTTTATGTCATCAAGCAGTTACCAACCAGTCAGATTATGAAAGGGTATACGGCTTGGGTGCTCAAGGATGATGTCTTTAAGCCATTTGACCATATGTCAGCTCTAAAGATACCTGGCGAGAATCATTTGTTGGTAGTTGGCCATGATTTGTTTGTGTTTAATCAGGCTAAGCTCAAGGCGATGTTTGGTTATGATGCCAAGGCGGCGGTGATTGCCGCCAAAAAGGTCGAAGAAATAGAGTCGCACTTTAAGTTGTCTTATGCCGAGGGTGTCGGATTGCAATCACTTGTCAAAGGCAAGCCAGCGGCTATCAAAAAACTACAGGATATTGAACCAAAGAGTATCCAGCAACAGGATATTATCGACCACTCTGATGAGATGGGCGTAGGCCTAATGACCGATGATGCTGGGGCGATTATTATTATGGATGACAAGGATGTAACTAGGTTTGTGAATTTGCTCAACGATGACTACATCGAATCGCCTGTCACGGGTCAGAGATACGAAATCATCAAGAAAAAACTCCTCAAACCAGCTGAAGAAGATGAAATCCTTGGTCGTGAAGTACTAGGCAAAAAGTAAGTACAAATGTGCTAACTTACTCACAAACAGTGTATTATAAGAGTCATGAGACCATTTAGTAGAAAAAGCCAAGTCGCCAAAAAAGGTAATTATGCCTTTATCGATAGTCAGAACCTCAATCTTGGCACTCAGAAGATGGGCTGGAAGATGGACTGGAAGAAGTTTCGGGCATGGCTACAAGAAGAATACAATGTCGAAAAGGCCTTTATGTTCATTGGCTATATGCCTGACTACGAAACTCTCTATGCCCAGCTTTACTCACAGGGCTATTTGGTTGTACTCAAACCGACGCTAGAGATGTTCCATACCGAAGAGCCACAAGAAGCGAAGTCGCAATCAACCAAAGCAGAAGACGAGAAGACAGAAGAAAAAAAGACAGTCAAAGGCAATATAGACGCTGATTTGGTGTTGCACGTTATGAAAGAATACGCCAATTATGACAAGGCGGTGATTGTGTCTGGCGATGGGGACTTCTATACGTTACTTGAATATCTGGATCAAGAGAACAAGTTGCAATGTTTGCTGACGCCAAATTGGCAGTATTCTAGCTTGCTGAAACCGTATGACAAATATATCGTGCGTTTGGATCAAAAACGTCAAATATTACGTTACCCAGATTACCGCAACAAAAAACCTAATCGTATCAAGATTGTGCCACGCAATAATACCTCAAAATCTCCTCAGAAGAGACCAAAGAAGTAAAATTTACAATCTGTTAGATAAGCCTAGGATACAGACTAATTTGTCTATAAACTGTATTTATGACTCAAGACGAAGCTTTGGCAATATTAGAATCTGGCAAATCAGCGCTATTGACTGGTGCTGCTGGTGCTGGCAAGACGTATTTGCTTAATAAATTTATTAGACGAGCACGACATGATGGCAAAAATGTAGCAGTCACGGCTACAACTGGCTTGGCCGCCACGCATTTGAACGGGGCGACTATCCATGCTTGGTCTGGTATTGGCGTTCGTGATGCGATAGATGGAGTGTTTTTTAATAAGCTTAGCGCCCAACGGGCTGATTTGATTGCCAAAGCCGATATTTTGATTATTGATGAGATTAGTATG